>NZ_JBQFLX010000015.1:0-142815 GCF_056531525.1 Ruegeria sp. N11 | reverse complement strand
TCAGCCAAAAAAGATCAGACATGGTCACCGCCCGATTTTCGAACCGTGACTCACGCAGCCACGCGGAAATCAATGGGTCCTGACCCTAGCAAAGAAGAAATCTTAGTGTTCGCGGAAGGAAAGGAACTTCGCTCAGCCCCGGGGATTTCTTCCCAATAGCAAAGAGGCGGAGGCCGCAAAATGACGCATGCAACCTCCGCCCAAAGGGCTTCGTCATCAAATCAACAATCAACATGCCAAGCAATTTGGGATCATAATTTGGCCATTACACGGCAAATCAAAGAAGGGGGATTGCTATGAGAATCAACCAGATCGGGCCTCTCACCTCACCTCACCTCGCCTCGTCGGCATAGAGAACTTAGCCGCAGGACACTGAAACACTTCTTGAAATACCCAATATTTACTTGGTTGCAGTATGTAGAGTGTTTCTGGGCCGAAATATTCTACGGGCCGATACATTTCAACGCGTGTATTGACAAAAACAGACAACACACAATACCACTCAGGACAGCACACATTTTGGAAAATATGAAGGCTGCCCTATAGGGGTTTACCTATAAAAATAAGGATTCATGGGCGCTAGTTCGATTGTTCTAGATGCTTCTCGACCGCACCATATTCCGGCGTTGAAAGCAGTTTTTCCGTTCCTATCGCGGTTCTGGTCGTGCTTTGCGTTGCTTCGTTTGGATTGATCATTGAATTCAGTTTTAACACCGTTAAATCGCGAACCCGCGAATTCGGGCGCAACGTGGCGGCTTTGCTGGTGCCGGGCCAGACACACCAATCCCCACGCCGCATTGAGACTTCGGTTCAAGGCGTGCGTTAGCGCAAAATACACCGAGCAACACTCTGAAGGCTTTCACCTTGTCGATTTGATGAACGTTTGGTGCTGTTTTTGGCTGAGTGCAGATCTTATGGATCTGGTGGCTGCTTGGGATTCTTTTGGTACCCAATCCCTTTCAAAGGCGAGTGCGAAGGTGCATCAGTTTGTTCGGGATTGCCGGTTTGCTCGATTCCCGTCTCGCCCCGTTCTGCGTGCTTGTGTAAGACAGTGGGCAATTCAGATTGGGAACGGCTTGAATGTCACAGACCATTACCATCTTTACGACGATGAAAAACGAAGGCCCCTATATGCTTGAATGGTTGGCTTTTCATCGGAGTCTGGGCATCGACCACTTCGTGATATTCACCAACGATTGTGAGGACGGTACTGACGAAATGGCCCGCAGGTTGCAGGATCTGGGGCTTGCGACACATGTGTCGAACGAGGTGAAAGAAGGGGGAAACCCTCAGCACCAGATGTTGCGGCGGTCGCGGCGCCAGCCCAAAGTCAAGGAGTCTGACTGGTTATTGTGTCTGGATGTCGATGAATTCTGGAACATCCGTTGCGGTGACAACAGCTTTGGCGCTCTGATTTCCCAGGTGGAACATCGCGCGGGGCAGACAGTGGATGCAATCTCGTTCGCGTGGAAGCTGTTTGGCAGCGCCGGAAACATCAGCTTTGAAGACCGGCCCGTGACCGAGGCGTTTGTGATGGCGGATATGGAATTCCCGTATCACTCCAGCCGTGCTTTCGGCTTGAAGACGCTGTTTCGCAATAACGGAAAATTCACCCGGTTCGGTCCACACAGACCAAAAGGCATTGAAGAAGGAAAAGAGGACGACATTGCCTGGTCGGATGCCAGCGGCAATCTGTTCCCTGCGGCAAAGGTCGGCTGGCGAGCCTGGCGAAACTTCGATCACAGCTTTGGTCGGATTCACCACTACTCGGTCCGGTCGATGGACGGTTTTTTGATCAAGCGGGATCGGGGAAGAACCAATCACATCAAGGTGGATCAGGGGCAATCCTACTGGATGGATATGAATGCCAACAAAGAGATGGACCAGTCCATCCTGCCGGCGGCCCGCCGCGCCGCGCCCTTGCTGGCCGAGTTGAAGGCGGATGAGGAATTGGCCCGCCTGCACGAACAGGCTTGCAATTGGCACACGGCGAAAGTTCAGGAAATCAAAATGCGCAAGGACTGGGTGGACTTCCGGTCCTGGCTTGCGGACAATCTTGTTTGAGCATCATGACCGACCTGTCCAAAGAGCAACTGAAGCCCGAACACCCTGACCGCAAGACAGGGTACGAACGCATCCTGACCGACCCCGCACCGCCATGGTTTGTGGAACTGTATCCGGGCGGCGAAGGCAGGGGCTTTCTGCAGAAACTTGAACGCCACGCGTTTCTGTTTCACCACCGATCGACCTCTCGCCTGATTGTAAGCTTTGACAACATTGCCAATGCCAACGACCTGTCTTTTGCGCGCGAACCATGGGGCTGGAAGTTTTTCAGGGACGAAGGGTGGTCTCATCTTGGGGTGTTTGCCCGGACCAAGGCTTGGTATCGCGACACGGAAATCATTTCGTATCTGGAAGGAAAGGCCCGCGAAGGTTTTTTTGCCCAGTTCGATCAGGTGGTTTTTGCCGGTGCATCCATGGGGGGCTACGGCGCACTGGCGTTTTCCGCTTTGGTGCCTGGGTCGACGGTGATTGCCTTCAACCCGCAGACAACGTTGGACGAACGGCTGGTGCCATGGGAAACCCGATACCGGTTCGGTCGGGTTCAGGACTGGGATCTGCCGCTCAGCGATACTGCCGAAACCATAAAAACCGCGAAACGGGTTTATGTGGCCTTTGATCCCTTTTTCGATCTGGACCGGCAGCAGGCGGCGCGCTTGCAGGGGGGAAATGTCATCCCGCTGAAGACCTGGTGTTCGAACCATTTCGCGGCCCCGATGCTGCGAAAGCTCGATTTGCTCAAACCGGTTATGCTGGGGGCGATGGACGGCTCGCTTGAGGCCGCAGATTTTTTTCGGATGATCCGGGCGCGCAAGCGTTTGCCGGTCTACATGAACAGACTGGAAGAGATGAGCCGTGACCGGCATCCGAAACTGGCACACGCAGCACGTCAGAGATTTCGTGCCCTTCGCAGGCAAGCGGCTGCCGACACTGCCCAGGCAACCTCATGACCCCAGGCAGGGGGGTCTTTATCGGTCAACGCAAGGACAGGATGGGCGCGCGCCTGTTGATGTTGTTGACATGTATTCGCCTGGCCGAGGATTTCGATACTGATTATCGGGTGAACTGGTTCCCGCAAGGCGCGGATGCACCTGAGTTGGAATATCCACAAGAACTGTTTTCCCAAGCGTGGATGGCGGACCATTTCCTGGATACCGACGCGTTCGAGGCGCTGTCACAAAAAGCCCAACCGATCTGGAAATTTCAGAACGATAAGACACCGGACCGGCTGATCAAGCATCTGGACGCCGGGCGTGCGGTTCTGGTCGAGGAGGGGTTCCAGATTCTGACGTTCCCCTGGGAAGACATTGAAACGATCCGCCCCCGCTATCGAGAGTTCATTAACCGGATCGGCTTCACCGACGAAATCCGCGCCATCATGGATCGTGCGGACCAGGCGTTGTCGGGGCAGGGGGTGTCAGCCTACCACATCCGCCGGGGCGACATTCTGAACGGGTTGCCGTGGAAACACTCAACCTGGCCCGCGAAGATTGAGACCGAGGAGCTGTACGAAGCCCATCTGGACAAGTTCGCCGACAATCCGGCGATCATGTTTTCGGATCAGCCGGAGCTGATCACCCGGTTTCAGAAGCGCTATCCGCAACTGATGCGGATGTCGGACATCGCAGATCTTTCAGAGAAGACCCGGGCCAAGCGTGATTTTCTGGAGCTTTATACAATGTCCCGGGCGGACCAAGTGGTTGCCCCCCCGGTATCGGCATTTTCGATGGCGGCGGCCAGGCTTTCCGGGCAGGAGAACAAGATGTTTCGCGATGTTTTGTCCCCGCAGGAAATAAGTGAGGCCAACGAAAAGACAGTGGATCGGCTGCGCAAGGGTGCGGACGGATTTATCAACGCGTCAGAGGCTGCACATATCTATGCCAAGGCGACGTTCCACTTGTTCTCGCTCCAGGCTGAAGACCGGGCAGAAGAGTCACGCCAGTTTGCGGAGTCCTTGCTTGAAGCCGGGGCGGACAACGCGTTCTTGCCGTTGTTGAATGCGCTGAACTGCTTTTACCTGCGCCGCTGGAAAGAGGCGCTGAGGCTGACAGAACAAGCCTTGGCAAATCCCCATATCTGGCCCGAGGATCACGCCGTTGCCTGCGCATTGCAGGCCGCAATTCTGGGCAGTCAGAAAAAGCGGTGGCTTGCAGCACAGGCTTTCACTCGGGCCTTCTGGGCAAAACCGTTGAGGCCCGACGTCATCATATTTGGTTCGCGACTGGTGTTTCGGGATCAGGTTTCTTATCGGGCGATGCCGCCTGTGGACTGGACCATTCAAAAAGCGGTCCGCCGATCCTGGTTCAACTTCAATGCCCATGTCGCTCAGCGTCGGGTATTATCACGCCTTCCCTGCAACTTTGATGTGATCTTGCTGGACTGGAGCGATCTCGCACTCGACCAAAAGGCGCGCCGGCTGAACTCGAGCAGGGACAGGTTGGTTATGTTGCAGGATTGGCTGGGCAACATGCAAAACCTGTCGGAGAAGATGCAGGTGCCGCTTCATGGCCCGGAGTACCAGAGCTTTTCTACAATCCTTCGGTTTCGGCTGGATGATCTGCCGTTGGAAAAAGCAATAGATGTTTCCCGGAACGTATCAAGCCTTCGCCCTGAAAACACGCTGTATCTCAAACGTTTGGCCGAGCTGTACGAGGCGGATGGTGATTATTCTCAGGCGCGGCTCAAGATGGCTGAGGCTGTTGGAAATGATCCGGGAAATCCTTTTCTGGTGTTTGCCATGGGTGGCTTGCTGGAACGGATCGGCGCGTCCGAGCAGGGGCAAAACCAGATCATCGAGGCGGCGGATCTTGACGACAATACAGCGGCGATTCAGGGGGCGGCCGGTCAGTTGTTGCTGAGGCGGGGGGACAAGAAAAAAGCCGCCGGATATCTGCGCAAGGCACGGGATCTCTGCCCGCCATACAAGCGGTTCGCCAATCAACTGAAACGAACAGAAACCTGACCGGGCGGGAGGATGACAGCGTTTGGGCGGCTTGAAGGCAGGTTCAAATATGTGAAAACTCGTGTAGGACTAACAGGTGATGTATCCGCCGAAACCGGGACAATAAAACCAACAAAGGGCAGTCAGTCATGAATGAACAGGACCCACGCTTTGTCAGCGTGACCCCGATGAAGAACGAAGGGCCGTTTGTTCTGGAATGGGTGGCGCATAACCGGGCCATTGGTGTCGATCATCAAGTGGTTATGACCAATGACTGTACCGACGGGACGGACGCTTTGCTGCAAAGGTTGGACGAGCGTGGAATTCTGACCCATGTCGACAACAATTCACGCCGGAAGACCAGCCCGCAGAAACGGGCCTATAACACGTTTCTGAAAATGGAAGTTGCCCGCCCGCAAGACTGGGTTGTCGTGATCGACGCGGATGAACAGATCGTGGTCAAGACCGGAGATCACACACTGCGCGCCCTGACCGAGGCTATTCCGGACGCCCGCACGATTTCGATGACATGGCGGTTGTTCGGAAATGCGGGTGTTGTGCGTTACGAGGATCGGTTCCTGTCGGATCAGTTCAGACAGGCCGCGCGCGAAATGACCATCCGGCCGTTTCAGGCGTGGGGATTCAAGACCATGTTTCAGCGCGAACTCTGGGACGGGTTGGGGGTTCACCGGCCCAAGCGCCCGACGGTCGAAACCATGGCGGAATGCCACTGGTACAACGGATCGGGTCAGTTGATGCCCGACCGTTATTACGAAAGAAGCTGGCGGTCCGCCCGCGATTCCGTCGGGTACGAGTTCGTTCAGGTCAACCATTACGCGCTGAAGTCCTGCGAAAGCTATCTGGTCAAGAAGATGCGCGGTCGCGCTCATCATCTGGGCGAAAGCCTGGGGATGGAATACTGGAACATGATGAACCAGAATGCCGAGACGGACAGCGCGATCGATGTCGTTGCTGACCGCAAACGCGAATTCTATTACGACATGCTTTCTGACCCTGAAACCGCCCGACTGCATCATCTGACCTGTGATCTTCACCGTCAGCAAATCGCGCAGCTGCGGGAAGTCCCCGAGATGCAGGATCTGATGCAGCAGATGACTGACGGTGCCGTAGCCGGGAAGGTGTGATGACGGTTCTTTTTCAGGTTTGCGGAGGCGCCTGATGCTTTGGCTTCATATCGGGATGCCCAAGACCGGCACAACCGCCTTGCAGGGTTTTGTTCGCACGAACGGCGGAATGCTGGAAAAGGCCGGGCTGCGATACATGGAAACCGGTCGCCGGCGCCACGAAAACAGCCGGCTGACGATCAGCCACAATATCATCGCCTTCCACATAAACCAGACGCAGCAGCCGACAGACGGGTTCCGCGAAGCCATGGCTCTGGAATACGAGGCGCACAAGTATAAAACCTGCCTGGTCTCGTCCGAGATGCTTTATTCGGTAGATCTGGACCGGCTGGCGCAGATTTTTTCCGATATTCCGGCCCGGCAGATGCGCATTACCTTCTACTGTCGGCGGTATTCCGACTTTTGGGAGGCGGACTATAAGCAGCGGGCAAAGAATGGTCGCTTGCCCTCTGGCGGAACGCAATACATCCGCGCTCGTTTGGACGAGATCGCCGAAAACCCCGAGCGGCTGAGTTACAGCGCCATGCTGACCCGAATCCGAAGCGCGTTTCCCGGCGTGACGGTCGCGCCTTTCCTGTATGATCGGTCCGTAATGGCCAATGGAAATATCGTGGACGATTTCATTTCACGCATTGGTGTCACGCTTCCCAAGGGTAGCACGGCAAATCTGCCGTCCAATCCTTCACAGTCCCGCGCGGCAAGCGAGGCTTTCGGGATTCTGGCCCGGTCCATCGGGCGCCAGCGAACCCGACAACTGCGGCGGCTCGTTGTCGACGATCCGGTAATGATCCGGCGAAATGACGTGCTGGAACCGAAAGAGCGTTTGTGGCTGGACGAACATCTGGCCGCACAGGACACTGATTTTCAGCAGGAATTTTTCCCGGACCGCGATCAGTTGTTCCCGCCCGTGCAATTGAGTGACGCCGATTTACAGTTCCGCCGCGACTCGCCTGAAGAATACGAAGCGCTGAGGCTGGCGTCAGAGATTGTTTTCCGAATGGCGCTTGAAGAGTGATCGCGCCTATTCGACAACGATTTCCTGCCTCTGCCGCCCGGTTGTCTTGTCGAATATCAATATCCGGTTGTCGTCCGTTACAACCGCGTACCAGTTGTTTCCGATGGTCAAGGCCTGTGCTTTGGCGCCGTCCGGCAGTTCGATCTGGTCGGGCAGGGTGGGGGTTCGGTCCGATAGCCGGATGACAATCAGCGCGAATGTCACTAGAACCCCGCCAATCATCACCACGGTCAGCAACATGACCATGCGCCGCAGCAGTTTAAGCTGGGGCGTTTCCTGCGGTTCTTGGGGTTCGGAAGGGACAGTCATGGGCACCCGGCAGATTGAGTTTCAGATCGCGGCCGCTCCGCCGCCACGTCTTGATAAGGCGCTTGCGCGGGATGTGCCAGCGGAAGAAAACCTGTCCCGTACACGCCTGGGGCGTCTGATCGACGAGGGGGCGGTGCAGGTCGATGGTGTCGTGGTGGCCGATCCCAAGGCAAAAGTCACGGAAGGCGCGCAGGTCGTTGTAACCGTTGCCCAAGCCGAAGACAGTCATATCGGCCCCGAAGACATCCCGCTGGACATCATTTACGAAGACGCTGATCTGGTCGTGATCAACAAACCTGCGGGCATGGTCGTTCACCCGGCACCGGGTTCGCCCAGTGGTACGTTGGTGAACGCGCTTCTGTTTCATTGCGGCACTGATCTGTCCGGTGTCGGCGGTGTCAGGCGGCCGGGCATTGTGCATCGCATCGATAAAGAAACCAGCGGGTTGCTGGTCGTCGCCAAATCGGATGCGGCGCATCACGGTCTGGCGGCGCAGTTCGAAGCGCACAGTGTCGAGCGCTATTATCGCGCGATTTGTTACGGAGTGCCGGACGCCAACGATCCACGCCTGCGCGGCGTCAAAGGTGTCAGTTTCGAACCGGGCAATGTCATGCGCCTGACCACGCAACTGGCCCGGCACAAGACGGACCGGCAAAAACAGGCCGTGTACTTTCACGGCGGCCGCCACGCTGTCACGCGCGCCCGGGTCGTCGAAACATTTGGCGCGCCCGCGTCTCTGTCCGTGGTCGAGTGCTGGTTGGAAACCGGTCGTACACACCAGATTCGCGTGCATATGGCACATGCGGGCCACGGGTTGGTCGGCGATCCGGTCTATGGCGGTAAGCGCAAACTGGCCACTCGCGCGTTTGATCTGGCGACGGCCGAAGCTGTCCGCGCTTTTCCGCGTCAGGCGCTGCATGCCGCGGTTTTGGGGTTTGAACACCCGGTCAGTGGCGAAAACCTGCGGTTCGAAGCCGCCTTGCCGAATGATATGGAAAACCTGATAGAACGGCTGCGCGCACCGCTGACACAATAAGCAAACCCCTGTGAGTAAGAGTTTCTTATCTTTCCTTTATCAAAGTTTAATCTCAAACTGTTAGCAGCACCTCTTGAATGGACAGGGTTCCTTACCCATATCCTATGTTAAATACTTAAACATTTGTCGGAGGGACATGAAACATGGCAAATTACGCAAATCTCCCCGCGCCGACGCCCGAGGGCGGCCTGAACCGCTATATGCAGGAAATTCGCAAGTTTCCCCTGCTTGAGCCGGAAGAGGAATACATGCTGGCCAAGCGCTGGGTGGAAGAACAGGATACCGAGTCGGCGCATAAGATGGTGACATCGCATCTGCGTCTGGCGGCCAAGATCGCCATGGGCTATCGCGGCTATGGCCTGCCGCAGGCCGAGGTGATTTCCGAGGCGAATGTGGGCCTTATGCAGGCCGTCAAACGCTTTGATCCGGAAAAAGGATTCCGTCTGGCGACCTATGCAATGTGGTGGATCCGCGCCTCGATTCAGGAATATATCCTGCGGTCCTGGTCGCTGGTGAAACTGGGCACCACCTCGGCGCAGAAAAAGCTGTTTTTCAACCTGCGCAAGGCGAAGGCCCGCATTGGTGCGCTGGAAGAGGGCGACCTGCGTCCTGAAAATGTTGCGCAGATCGCCAACGATCTGGGCGTGACCGAAGAGGAAGTCATCAGCATGAACCGCCGTATGTCAGGTGGGGATGCCTCGCTGAATGCGACCGTTGGGTCCGAAGGCGAAGGTACCATGCAGTGGCAGGACTGGCTTGAGGATGAAGATGCCGACCAGGCCGGTGACTACGAAGCCCGCGACGAGTTGGAAGCACGCCGCGAGTTGCTGAGCGCTGCGCTGGACGTGCTGAATGATCGTGAGAAGGACATCCTGACCCAGCGACGCCTGATGGATCAGGCCGTGACTCTGGAAGAGTTGAGCACGCAGTACAATGTCAGCCGCGAACGCATTCGCCAGATCGAAGTGCGGGCGTTTGAGAAGCTGCAGAAAAAGATGCGCGAGTTGGCCCGTGAAAAGGGCATGCTTGGAAACAGCTACAGCTAACCGGACAGCCTTAGCGGACCGGCCGGAGTTTTCCGGCCGGTTTTTTCGTGCCTGCGCTGCAGGACCCGGTTTCGATTTGTTCAGCTTAGAAAAATGGCTGGATTTGCCTGACTTGGGCGTGATTCACTGCTAAAGGTACACCGACGCAGGCTGAACCCAGCCTTGCGACGAGGCTGCAACATTTCAGCAGGACAGTATTCGGAGTTCACGATGCAAAAGCCGGTTCAATGGGGCATTCTGGGTGCCGCCAAATTCGCACGACAGTTTATGGCACCTGCCATTCATGCCGCAGACGGGGCAAGACTGTCGGGGCTGGCAACCTCAGACCCTGCCAAAGCTGAGCCGTTTCAGCAGTTCTGCCCGGATCTGGCGGTCTATGACAGCTACGATGCGCTTCTCTCGGATCCTGAGATTGACGCGGTATACATCCCGCTGCCCAATCACCTGCATGTCGAATGGAGCCTGAAAGCCCTTGATGCCGGAAAACATGTGCTGTGCGAAAAGCCGATGACCATGAAGGGCGAAGAATTCGACGCCCTGATCGGAAAACGGAATCAGACCGGTTTGTTAGCAGCCGAAGCTTATATGATCGTGCACCACCCTCAGTGGCAGTTCACGAAAAGGCTGATTGCCGACGGGGCGATCGGAAAGCTGGCACATGTGACCGGGGCCTTCAGCTTCGACAACCGGGCGGACACGACGAACATCCGTAATCGCGCGGAAACGGGGGGTGGTGGATTGCGGGACATTGGCGTCTACGTTATCGGCGGCGCACGTTTTGCGACGGGGCAAGAGCCTGTCTCGGTACAATCGGCAATTCGCTGGCAGGACGGTATCGACACGTTTACGGAAATCCGGGCGCAATTCCCTGACTTTACATATTCCAGCTATGTTTCGATCCGCATGCACCCGCATCAGGAGATGGTATTTCATGGCGAAGGCGGCGTGATCCGGCTGACAGCGCCATTCAACGCCCGGGTCTTTGGCGAGGCCCGTGTCGAATTGCATCGCCCGGGGCTGGAAGTGCAAGTTACGCGTTTCCCGGCGGATGATCACTACAAACTCCAGGTCGAAGCGTTCTGCCGGTCTGTTCGGGAAGAGGCTGACTACCCATGCCCGCTTGAGTTCTCGCGGGGAACGCAAGAAATGATCGATCAGGTTTTCAGTCTGGCCGTACCGCTCTGATCCACCCACTTGCCTACCATGGCGAGCCTCGGTTAGCCTGTCGGGTACCCATTCAGGAGGTGCCCTATGGCTGGCGGTTGGGCGCGCGATGGCGCGGTAAGTGAACAGATTGAGGCGTCAATATCCGATGAGCTTGCACGGATGCAGGCGCAAAAACGCCCTTTGGGTGAAAGCCTGACCCATTGTGCTGAATGCGAAGAGCCAATTCCCGAGAAACGGCGCAATGCGATCCCGGGGGTGAAACTGTGCTTGGACTGTCAGCAGGATCGTGACGGGGCGTTCAAAGCCCGCAGCGGCATCAATCGGCGCGGGTCGAAAGACAGTCAGCTGAAGTAGGTTCCAGCGGAGCGGCACCTTGCAAGACAACTCTGCCAAGCACGTATCCCTCCTGCAAAACGGTCTGGTCCTTGGCTTTTTGGCTGCGTTCTTGTGGGGCACACACAGCGTTATCGTTCGCTATCTGACCAGTGATCTGGGTGGAATGCAGATCGCCACGACGCGGTTGTTCATCGCCGCACTCGCAATCTACTGCATGTTGCGTGCGATGGGGGCGTCAGTTTCGATCTGGTTTGGGGACTGGAATTTCCGTCTGGCTGTGTTGTCGACGGTGGTGAACTACATTCTGTTCCACATCGGACTGGAGCATACCGGCGCGGCCAACGCGATGGTGCTGGAAAACACAGCGCCCTTCTTCGTTCTGGTGTTTCTCTACTTTTTCGCGGACACACCAGTTGGCCGGACCGAAGTTCTCGCGACGGTATTGGCGATCTTTGGCGTGTTTCTGACGGTCTACCAGGATTTCGAAGGTGGCGGAGAGCCTCTGCTTGGCGATGTGATGGAAATCGGTGCTGGCCTAAGCTGGGCCGTGTTCCTGATTTCCAGCAGCCGGGCCATGAGAGCCTCTGAATCCACGCCCGAACGTTTGAATTTCCTGTTTGGGATATTCATCTGTTCAGGCGTTATTCTGTTGCCGCTTTCCCTGTTCGGAATTCAGATGCCGACAGCAAACGATGGTGTTTTTCTGGTACTTCTTGGTGTGTTGCCAACGGCGTTGGCTTACTACCTTTGGTACGAAGCGGCAGCGCGGGTTTCGACCCTCACGGCCACTTTGATGTTCGCCGCTTCTGTGGTGTTCACCTTCATCAACTCAGCACTGTTTCTGGGGGCGGCCATCACACCGCTGGCTGCAATAGGCGCTGCGCTGATCGTCCTGGCCATATTCCTCACGACCAAATCAAATGAGAAAGACTAAGGAAACCTAGCTAGATTTGCGACGCCATCGCCGATACAGATTGATGTCCATTGCCGCCACCATGATGCCCAACGGGATCATCCAGAAGCCTAGAATGGGAAGAAACCCAAGAACACCGCCGAGTATCAGCAAGATGCCCACAATGATCCGCCAGCCACGTGGCACGGTTCGGCGAATTCGGTTCATGGCAGGGCGCAGGCGCGCCTTCAATGCGGCCCAACGCCCTGTGGATTGGGTGCTCACCCCTCCATCGCCTCAAGTTCGTCAATGAAGCCAGAGATCATGGACAGGCCCTTGTCCCAGAACTTGGGATCACTGGCATCAAGGCCAAACGGAGCAAGCAGTTCCTTGTGGTGTTTTGATCCGCCGGCACGCAGCATCTCGAAATACTTGTCCTCGAACCCTTCCGAGCCGCTGGCGTAAACGGAATAAAGCGCATTCACCAAACCGTCGCCGAACGCATAGGCATAGACGTAGAACGGTGAGTGGACGAAGTGTGGGATATAGGCCCAGAAGGTCTCGTACCCATCCATGAATTCGAACGCGGGCCCAAGGCTTTCGGCCTGAACGCTCATCCAAAGGGCGTTGATGTCGTCCGGTGTCAGTTCGCCCTCGCGGCGGGCGGCGTGCAGTTTGCATTCGAAGTCGTAGAAGGCGATCTGGCGGACGACGGTGTTGATCATGTCCTCGACCTTACCGGCCAGCAGCACCTTGCGCTGTTCTGGCGTTTCGGCCTGATCCAGCATCTTGCGGAAGGTCAGCATCTCGCCGAACACCGAAGCGGTCTCGGCCAGGGTCAGAGGTGTTGACGAAAGCATTTCGCCCTGACCTGCGGCCAGCACCTGATGTACGCCATGGCCCAGTTCATGCGCCAGTGTCATCACGTCGCGCGGTTTGCCCAGATAGTTGAGCATCACGTAAGGATGCACGTCGGTGACTGTTGGGTGGGCAAAGGCGCCGGGGGCTTTGCCCGGTTTCACGGCGGCATCGATCCAGCCTTTTGAGAAGAACGGTGCTGCAATCTCACCCATGCGCGGGTCAAACGCGTTGTAAGCGTCCATCACCGTTTTCTCGGCATCGGCCCAGTTCACGGTGCGCGTGTCTTCCATCGGCAGGGGTGCGTTGCGGTCCCAAACCTGCATCACGTCCAGACCCAGCCACTTGCGTTTCAGTTCGTAGTAGCGGTGGCTCAGCTTGGGATAGGCGGCGACCACCGCTTCGCGAAGGGCATCGACAACCTCGGGCTCGACATCGTTCGACAGGTGGCGCCCGGTTTGCGCGGTGGGCATTTTGCGCCAGCGGTCGACGATTTCCTTTTCCTTGGCCTGCGTGTTGTGAACCCGGGCGAAGGTTTTGACATTCTCCTGAAACACCGAAGCCAGTTCCCGTGCCGCAGCCTCGCGTTTGTTGCGGTCCTGTTCGGTCAGCAGGTTCAGGGTGCCTTCGATATTCAGCTCTTCGCCATCCACGGTGAATGTGAGGCCGGCAATCGTCTCGTCAAACAAGCGCTCCCATGCGTCTCCGACAACGCCCAGATCGTGCAGGAATCTTTCCAGCTCGTCGGACAGCTGATAGGGCTTCATCGCGCGAATACGGCGGAAAACCGGCTCGTAACGCGCCAGATCCGGGTTTTCATCAAAATGGGCACGCAGCACGGTGCCATCGATGCGGTTGATTTCCAGCGTGAAGAATACCAGCGGTGTCGTAAAGATTGTTATCTTTTCCTGCATGTCCGACAGGAACTTGGCCCGCTCGGCATCCGTGGTCAGCTGATAGTAGCGCAGACCGGCAAAGGACATGATGCGGCCGGCAATTGCATTGATCTTTTCGTTACGATGCACGCATTGCAGCAGCTCACCCGCATCCAGATCAGCCAGTTTGCCTTCGTAGTCCGAGGCAAAGGAGGCGCATTCTTTCTCCAGCCACTCAAGATCACGGCCAATCTCGGGTGCGTCTTCCGCCTTGTACAGATCACTCAGATCCCATTCCGGCAAATTGCCCAGATTGTCAGACCCGCCGACAGCGTTTGCGTCACGGACGGGAAAGGGAAGGTCGCGCATGGATCACCTCGATGTTCTGCTTTCGGAAACATCTAGGCGCGGTCGGCAGGGATCACAAGCGGCCAGAGTGACGGATCGGCTATTAACTTTGCAAAGCCGCATTAGGTGCGGCGTTTGGCTGGCTGGCCCTGAAATGCGCGGCAAGTTGATCAAAGACCGGTCTCCGAACCTCGGGTGATTCCATCATGACCTCATGTTCGCCCTCGGGAACTTCAATCAGCTTGCCTTTGGGCCAGTTGGCCATTCGGGCCCGGATGGCATCACGATCCACGATCCGTTCGTTTCCGCCCAGATACGTCAGGCATGGTACATCCGGCGCAGGCTGTTTCATCAGCCAATCACATTCCGTCAGCGCCTCGCGTAGCCAGATTGTCGACGGCGCCCCAAGCGCCATTTCCGGATGCGCAGCCAGTTGACCCTGCATCATCCTGTACATATCCGGATCGCGCGTCAGCATATTGTCTTCGAAGGGCTGAATGGTGACATAGCTGTCCAATGTCGTGGTCGGAGGCGTTTTCTCGCCCAGTCCGAATTTCGGCCCCCAATAGGCCGTCATCCAGCTGATCGGCCGCATGATCGTCGAAAAGTAAATGCCCCACATTGGCCCGGTGAAGGCACAGGCCGCAAAGCAGTTCTGCTCGATAATCGCCCGCAACGCTATGGCACCGCCCATTGAATGGCCGATCACGTACCAGGGCTTTGGCAGGTTCCGTTCTTTTGCCATGTCCAGAACGGCGCGGACGTCCTTCTGGTAATCCGGAAATTTCGCGACATGTCCGATCCGGGGGTCGTCCAGAAGGCGATCCGCCAGTCCCTGACCGCGCCAGTCTATCGCCAGGAAGGCAAAGTGCCGTTTTGTGAACTCTCCGGCCGCGTTTCCGTATTTTTCGATATATTCCGTGCGTCCCGGAAACATCAGCACAGTGCCATTTGCACTGTCTTCAGGCACCCAATGCGCGACACGGATGCGTTTGGCATCCGAAGTTTCCAGCCAATGGGCCTTGCCACCGGCAGGAGCGCCGGCCACAGCTTCAAACAAAGGGGCCGGCGAGAAGTCCATCAGGCCAGCACCGAGGCAAGTTTCATGGCAACCCCCATGTCTCCGTCCACGCTCAGCTTGCCGGACATGAACGCGCCGGTCGGGTTCAGGTCACCGCTGAGGATCTGCTCGAATGTATCAGCATCCGCGCTCAGGGTCACGTCGGCGTCTTCGTCGCTGACACGCGCGCCGTCTGCATCCAGAACGATCGAACCCAGATCTGCGATGGCGAATTTGGCCGAAGCATCAAAAGCCCCGCCGGCCAGTTTTTCATTCAGCGCGGCTGCGGCCTTTTCAAGAATCTCGCTCATGATCTTCCTCATTTTGTTTATGCGCCGAGAATGGACATCCCCGGTCGCAACGCTACACTGAACAATGTTATGAGCATTGCAAACCACAATCTCAAAGGTATCGTCGCGGCACTTGCAACACTGATGGTGTTTTCCACCATTGGTGCGGCCCAGCAAGCCGACTCCAAGGACGAATCCGTGCTGTTGGAGCAACTGGCACAGTCCACGCCCCGGCAGGCGATCAGCATTGACCGTCAGTTGCAGTCGCTCTGGTCGCAATCCGGCTCGGCCTCGGCCGATCTGTTGCTGGAACGCGGGCGCGAGGCGCTTGAGGACGGAGACGTCAAGGCGGCGATTGAACACCTGACGGCTTTAACCGACCACGCACCGCAGTTCGCCGAAGGCTGGCACGCCCGGGCATCGGCGTTTTTCGGTATCGAACGCTTTGGCATGGCGGCGGCTGATCTGGAACATGCCCTATCCTTGAACCCGAACCAATACGAGGCCATCTATGGCTTGGGTCTGATCTTCGAGATGCTGGATCAGCCGGAAAAAGCGTACGAGGCCTATTCCCGCGCTTTGTCTATACATCCCCATCACGAAGAAGTAACCAATGCCGTGATTCGTCTAAAGCCTCAGATCGAAGGCAAGGCGCTGTAAGGTCCGGGGCAGGGGGCAAAGGTGAACGGGTCATCCCGAATCGTGGCCGTTCTTGGCCCGACAAACACAGGTAAAACCCATTACGCGATCGAGCGGATGCTGGGACACAGGACTGGTGTGATCGGTCTTCCGTTGCGTCTGCTGGCGCGCGAGGTCTATGACAAGATCGTAGCCGTCCGTGGACCCTCCGTCGTGGCCCTAGTCACGGGCGAGGAGCGGATCGTGCCACCGCGTGCGCAATATTGGGTCTGCACGGTCGAGGCGATGCCCGAAGGCATGGGCGCGGATTTTTTGGCCATTGATGAGATCCAGCTCTGCGCCGATCCCGAGCGTGGCCATGTGTTCACGGACCGCCTGCTGCGCGCACGCGGGACCAGTGAAACGCTGTTTCTAGGGTCAGATACGATGCGCGGTCCCATCGCTGCGCTGGTGCCCGAAGCACAGTTCACCCGCCGCGAGCGGATGTCGCAGCTTGTCTACTCCGGCTCGAAAAAGATTAGCCGAATGTCTCCGCGCAGTGCCATCGTCGGGTTCTCGGTCGACAGCGTCTATTCGATCGCCGAACTTCTGCGCCGTCAAAAGGGTGGTGCGGCGGTTGTTATGGGGGCGCTCAGCCCGCGTACACGCA
This sequence comes from Ruegeria sp. N11, assembly GCF_056531525.1. Taxonomy (NCBI): domain Bacteria; kingdom Pseudomonadati; phylum Pseudomonadota; class Alphaproteobacteria; order Rhodobacterales; family Roseobacteraceae; genus Ruegeria; species Ruegeria sp. N11. The sequence continues at coordinate 126,148 of NZ_JBQFLX010000015.1, read as the reverse complement.
ACGCGCAGGTCGAGCTATACCAGAATGGCGAGGTTGACTATCTGGTCGCCACTGATGCCATCGGAATGGGTTTGAACCTGGATGTGAATCATGTGGCGTTTTCGTCCCTGACCAAGTTCGACGGTCGCAGGATGCGACCTCTGGCGCCCAACGAACTGGCCCAGATCGCTGGCCGGGCAGGGCGCGGCATGTCCGACGGCACGTTCGGCGTAACGGGTGAGGCCCCGCCTTTGGATGATGGCGTGGCGCAGGCGATCATGGACAGCCGTTTCACGCCGATGAAAAAGCTGAACTGGCGGAACGCCGCCTTGCGATTCGGCTCGATCGAGGCGCTGATCGACTCGCTTGAGGTCAGCCCAAACGACGAACACCTCATCAAGGCGCGGCCAGCCGATGATCTGAACGTGCTGAAATCTCTTTCGCAAGTGACCGAGGTAGCGGCGCGCGCCAGCGACGGTCCGTCGATCCGTTTGCTATGGGATGTCTGCCGAATTCCAGACTTTCGTGGCATCAGTCATGCCGAGCACGCAAGTCTGTTGGAGGTGATCTACAACTACCTGCACGAGCGTGGAACGATCCCGGATGACTTTCTGGCGCGGCAAATCCGCCGGATCGACCGAACCGACGGAGATATTGATGCGCTGTCCAAAAGGTTGGCATATATTCGCACATGGACATATGTTGCGCAACGAAACGGTTGGGTACGTGACGAATCCCATTGGCGCGAGGAAACGCGCACTGTAGAAGACAGGCTGTCGGACGCTCTTCACGAACGTTTGACTCAAAGATTTGTGGACCGGCGCACATCCGTTTTGTTGCGCCGGCTCAAACAGAAGGAGGCCCTTTTGGCCGAAGTAAATGACAAGGGTGAAGTGACCGTCGAAGGCGAATTCGTCGGTCGTCTGGAAGGGTTCCGGTTTATCCCGGACAAAAGCGCGCAAGGAACCGAGGCTAAAGCTCTGAAATCGGCGTCCCTGCAAGCTCTCGCGCCGCAATTCCATCTGCGTGCCGACCGCTTCTACAACGCGCCCGATACTGAAATTGATTACACAGATCAGGGCGGCCTGATGTGGGGCGAATACGCCGTTGGCAAACTGGTTGCAGGGGCGGAGCCTCTCAAGCCGGTCGTCGAGGTTTTTGTGGATGAGGCTGCGGGACCGGATGTGGAGCAGAAGGTTCAGCGCCGTTTGCAGCACTTCATCGACCGCAAGGTCGCGGCGCTGTTTGAACCGCTGCTGAACCTGTCGCGCGACGAAGAGCTGTCAGGCCTGGCCAAGGGGTTTGCCTTCCGCATGGTCGAAGCCTTGGGTGTGCTGCCCCGTGCCGGCGTCGCGCAAGAGGTTAAGGATCTGGATCAGGACGCCCGTGGCGCGCTGCGCAAGCACGGCATTCGGTTTGGACAGTTCACAATCTTCATGCCGCTTCTGCTGAAACCCGCACCGACGCGTCTGCGACTGGTTTTGTGGGCCCTGTCCAGCGGATTGCAGGAGTTTCCCGAAGCGCCTCCACCGGGTCTGGTCACTGTGCCCGTCGCCAAGGGCGCGCCCGAGGGGTACGACACGATGTGCGGATACAGGGATGCCGGCGAGCGTTCGATCCGTATCGACATGCTGGAGCGTCTGGCCGACATGCTGCGTGCAGAAGACAGCCGCGGCGGGTTCGAAGCCAAACCCGACATGCTCTCGATTACCGGTATGACGCTTGAACAGTTCGCTGACCTGATGCAGGGGCTGGGCTACAAGGCCGAGCGTGGCGAACGTGAAAAGGTTAAACCGGCGGCTGTCGAAACAGAACTGCCTTCGACAGATGCTGCCGAGCAACCTGTCGCCGAAGAAGTGTCCGCACCCCAAGAGGCAACCGAAGAAGTCGCAGCACCCGCCGAGGCGCCAGCCGAGGCCGCGACAAGCACCGAGGCGGCAGCCGAGGCACCGGCTTCTGATGAGCCGGAGGTCGAAGTATTCTACACCTTCACCTGGGGTCGTCAGCGGCAGCCGAACCGTGGCCCGCGCCGCGAGCAGGGGCAGGGCAAGGGCAAGCCGCGTGGCAAACCGCAGGAAGGCCGTGGAAAACCACACGGCAAGAAAGGCGGCAAGCCGCAAGGCTCCAAGACATTCTCCTCCCGTCCTCCGAAAAAGGAAAAGGCGATCGATCCTGACAACCCGTTTGCAGCTGCGCTGATGGGTTTGAAGGACGGCAACTGACCCGAGATGGCCGAGGCCCGGCTGCGGATTGACAAATGGCTGTGGCAGGCGAGGTTTTTCAAGACCCGCAGCCTGGCTGCCAAGCAGGTCAGCGGCGGACACGTGCGGATAAACGGAAACCGTGTGGTGAAACCGGCGCATTCGGTCGGCCCCGGAGACGTCCTGACGTTCACTCAGGGGCGTATCGTGCGCGTCGTTCGTGTTGAAAAACTGGGCGAACGGCGGGGACCGGCACCCGAGGCGCAAACGCTGTACTCGGACCTGACCGAAAAGCAGAACGCACCACCGCGTAATCCGGGTTTTGAAGGAAAAGGTCGTCCAACCAAGAAAGATCGGCGCGCACTTGATCTTTCTCGACCTACGGAATGCTGATCCTCACTTGAAGAGCAAGCCATACTGAATTAGCTAGACGCCCAAACCGCAAACGGGAACGCCGCCATGACCTATGTTGTCACCGAGAACTGCATCGCCTGCAAATACACCGACTGTGTCGAAGTGTGCCCGGTGGACTGTTTCTACGAGGGCGAGAACACACTGGTCATCCACCCCGATGAATGCATCGACTGCGGCGTGTGCGAACCGGAATGCCCCGCCGACGCAATTCGGCCTGATACCGAGCCGGGTATGGAAGAATGGGTCGAGTTCAACCGCAAATACTCCGAGCAGTGGCCGGTGATCGTAACCAAGAAAGATCCCCTGCCAGACGCGGAAGAACGTGATGGGGAAGAAGGCAAGATGGAGAAGTACTTCTCCGAAGCGCCGGGTGAGGGCGGTTAAGCGATTCGTCCAGGAATTTGGTGGGAATCTGTAAAGATTGAGGGATATCCTTCTGATTCCCTAGCAGCTTTTCGAAATTTCCCCGGCGTAAGCTTTCAGATGCCACTTTTTTATGGTATACTATCTCCCTACATGATGATCGAGATTGGGGTGCGCTCCGTAAGTATGCTTGCTTTGGAGTTCTGAGTTTTCAACACAACCGCCGCCAGACGGGGCTTAGATGTGCCCTGTGGTGGTGTTTTTGTTGTCTGTACCCCGGTCCGCAACGAAGGAAAAAAGTGAATGTCAAAATCGAAAAAGCTTGAGTTCCGCCCTAACGACTACGTTGTCTACCCTGCGCACGGCGTGGGTCAGATCATCTCGATCGAAGAGCAGGACGTTGCGGGGTTTTCGCTCGAGCTGTTCGTGATCTCATTCGAGAAAGATAAGATGACCCTGCGGGTTCCGACCAACAAAGTCACCGAATCCGGTCTGCGCTCGCTGAGTTCGCCGGACGTGATCAGTCAGGCGATGAAGACGCTTAAGGGTAAAGCCAAGGTCAAACGCGCCATGTGGTCACGCCGGGCGCAGGAATACGAACAAAAGATCAACTCGGGTGACCTGATTTCGATCGCCGAAGTGGTTCGCGACCTGCACCGCACCGATGACCAGCGCGAGCAGAGCTATTCCGAGCGGCAGCTTTACGAAGCCGCGCTCGAGCGTCTGACCCGCGAAGTCGCCGCAGTATCCGGGCATGGAGAGATTTCGGCTGCCAAGCAAGTCGACGAGGTTCTGATGTCGCGTGCCGCCTGATCTCAATCGGCTACCAGGTTTCGGGCCGTCCCTCATCGGGGGCGGCCTTTTTTTATTCTGCTGCTTGGTCCCCGGTGGGTTTGAGAGTAATTTTGCCCTGAACAAAGGGGGATAGGCAGTGAAGGTAAAGCAAGCGATAAAGTTCCTCTATATCGGAAAAGACCCGATATCGGTGCGGTTCAGGTATACCTTGATCCTGTTTGATGCTGCTACGATCATCTTCTTTGTTGCCACCGCACATGGCGGTCATGGGCCCGGCATCACTCTGGTCAGTATGATTGTGGGCCTGATCATCCTTATGGATTTTTCGGCGCGGCTCTGGATTTCGAAGGATCGCAAAAGACTGCTGCGCAAGATTTACACGCTGGCCGATATCGTCGTGATCCTGTCATTGATCCTGGATCCGTTCCTCACCGGCAGCCTAGCCTTCCTTCGAATATTGCGCGCGCTACGTCTGATCCATTCCTATCATCTGTTGCGCGACCTGCGACGCGACAGCCCCTTTTTTCGAACGCATGAAGACGCAGTGATTGCTGCGATCAACCTGCTGGTTTTTGTGTTTGTGACCTCGACGGCAGTTCTGGTTTACTTCATCCCGGAAACCAGCCAGACGCCATACATTGACGCACTGTATTTCACAATGGCGACGCTTACGACGACAGGATTTGGTGACATCACGCTGGCGACACCGTGGGGCAAGCTGTTCTCGGTTTTCATCATGGTGGTCGGTGTCGCACTTTTCGTGCGGCTGGCGCAGGCGATATTCATGCCCCAGAAAGTCAGGCATAAATGCCGAAACTGTGGACTTTACCGGCACGACCCGGATGCCGTGCATTGCAAACATTGCGGTGAGGTGTTGCGGATTGAAACCGGCGGTGTCGCCTAAATCCGTGCGATCAACGCAACAAGGATCGTGACCTCGGCCAATTGCTGCGCCGCGCCTAGAATATCCCCGGTCTGACCGCCGATTTTTGCTTTTGCGACGATTGCCAACAGGCCGACGATCAGCGCCGCGCAAAGTGCCGGGAAAAAGGCAGAGCCACCGATCAGCGCCACAGAGACTGCACAAGCAACAATCAGGCCTGCAATTGCACTCATCAAACGGGGGCGACCTACAGAGTGACTTAGTCCGGATGAACGGGCATTTGGTAAGATGGCCATCAAAACGGGCATCATCGCACGAGACATCACGCATGCGGTCAGGATGGCGCTGATCCCTCCGGCCGTCAGCAGGGATGCGACAGCAAACACCCGGATCAATTGTGAAAACAAAAGTGCCAGAACACCATAGGTGCCGATATGGCTGTCTTTCATGATCTCAAGCCGCCGGTCCCGCGTGAACCCGCCCCAAAGCCCGTCAGCCGTGTCTGCCAGCCCGTCTTCGTGCATTGCGCCGGTTGCTGAAATCAGAACTCCCACCAACAACCCGGCAGAGACAAGGGCCGGCACGTTGAGGGAGATGGCAATCCATCCCACCAGACAGGCAATTATTCCGACGGCCAGCCCTGCAATCGGGAAAGCCCAAGCAGCCTGAGCCTGACGCGCGAATACATTATCCGGCAGCCGGGGAACGGGCAGGCGGGTCAGAAGCACCAATGCCAGGGGAATATCCCAGCCGGAAATGAGTTTGGTGTCGTTTTTGTGCACTCCCGCGCCTTTCGGGGTCTTGTTGGTCTGGATGCTTCGGTTAAACACACACGACCACTCTGATGCAACGAGGCTTTCGATGCTGCCCGAACTTACCGACCTGAAAACTTTCCGGAATGCGCTGAGCTCTGCACCCGGCCCGGACGAAACCGCAACAACTGGCGCGTCCGAGCGCAACGGCCAACTGACCAAGCCTCCGGGCGCGCTGGGTCGGCTCGAGGATCTGGCGATCTGGTATGCGGGATGGCGTGGGGATGCCCGGCCGCAGATTTCCGCGCCTCAAGTGATCGTTTTTGCCGGAAACCACGGTGTTACGGCGCAAGGCGTATCCGCATTTCCACCTGAAGTGACCGTTCAGATGGTGATGAATTTTCAGCATGGCGGTGCGGCGATCAACCAACTGGCCAAATCGGCTGGTGCGACGATGAACGTACACGCGCTGGATCTGGACACGCCAACTGCGGATTTCACAAAAGCTCCGGCAATGGATGAGCAAGAGCTTCTGTCAGCGTTGCGTACAGGCTGGCAGGCAGTCGATCCAACGGCGGATCTGTTGGTGGTTGGCGAGATGGGGATTGGCAACACAACTCCGGCGGCCGCAATTGCCTGCGCCCTGTTTGGAGGCGAGGCGGCCGAATGGACCGGGCGTGGCACCGGCGTTGATGATGCGGGTCTTGCCAACAAAACCCGGGTGGTCGCTGAAGGTGTCGTCCTGCATGGTCAGGCTGGCGACGGGCTGGATATCCTGCGCTGTTTGGGTGGGCGCGAGATTGCCGCCATGGCCGGTGCCATCGCGGCGGCACGTGTGTTGAGGATTCCGGTCATTCTGGACGGTTTCATCTGTTCGGCGGCTGCCGCGTGTCTGGCGGACGTGAACGAAGGGGCGCTGGACCACACAATTGCCGGCCACCAGAGCGCCGAGGGCGCGCATGGCGCGGTCCTGGCGCGGCTTGGCAAAGAACCTTTGTTGAACCTGGGCTTGCGGCTTGGCGAGGGGTCGGGTGGTGCGCTGGCGATCAACATCCTGAAAAGCGCCGTCGCCTGTCATTCGGGCATGGCAACGTTTGCCGAGGCCGGTGTCTCGGACGGCTAAACGCTGTATCTGACCCGGGTAGGGGCCTGGGTCAGGCAGACTTCTTGGCGTTTTCTTCAGCCATCTCCAAAAGCGCGGTTTCCAGCTCCTTCTGAAGCTCGCGCGACCTTTCGATGTATTTCTTGTTCTCGGCCGTCGGCATGCCCGGTATCCACAATTCGGCCAGCTCGCGCACCGACATTCGGTCATGATGATAGAATGTCTGTTCCGCCTGTGCTGCCTCATAGTCGCTGAGGCCGATGTTCTCCAGGACATAGCGGCCAGCGCGAAGTGAGCTGTCGAAGGTTTCACGGACGATATCGTTCGCACCGGCCTGATACAGCTCATAAACGTGGTTGCGGTCATAGGCACGGGCGATGATGTGCAGATCAGGGCGTTGTCGCCTTGCGTAGCCAACTAGCCGCGTGACCTGCTTGTGATCGTCCATGGCTGCGACAAGAACGGATGCCTTTTCGATCCCTGCCGCGCGCAGCAGTTCGGGGCGGGTCGGGTCGCCCAGAAACCCTTTGACGCCGAACCTGCGCATCAACTGCACCGTGTCGATGTCGTGGTCCAGAACGACCGTCTTGAAACCACTTGCCCGAACCAGCCGGTTTACGATTTGGCCAAAGCGGCCTATGCCTGCGATGATAACCGGGCCTTTTTCGTCAATCTCGTCCGGTTCCGGCTGCGGGCGCACATCACCGATGCGGCGCGAGAGTTGATCGTAGATGATGAACAGCAGCGGCGTAATCAGCATCGTCAGGGCGATGATCATCAGCAGTTTCTGGGAAAGATCGGTGGGGATGACATTCTGCTGCGTGGAAAAGGCCAGCAGGACAAAACCGAATTCACCAGCCTGGGCCAGACCCAGAGTGAACAGCCAGTGATCGCGCCCGCGAAGCTTGAAGGCACGTCCGACGATATAAAGGATGATCCCTTTGACCAGGATCACCAGAAGCGCTAGCCCGATCAGGTCAAATGGATCGTTGAAGAAATAGCCCACGTTGATCCCGGCACCGACGGTGATGAAGAACAGCCCAAGAAACAGACCTTTGAACGGCTCCAGATCGCTTTCCATCTCGTGCCTGAATTCCGAACTGGCAAGAACCACGCCGGCCAGAAATGCGCCCAAAGCGGGCGACAGGCCAACCAGTGTCATCAGGAATGAAATTCCCACAACGATCATAAGGGCCAGTGCGGTGTACATTTCTCGCAGGCGCGTGGCGTGAATGAATCTGAACAGGGGACGGGTCAGGTAGACACCGGCCAGAATGACGAAAGCAACGGCGCCGAGCGTGACCAGCGTGACCGCCCAGCCCGGCAAGCCCTCGACCAGGGACAGGCTGTGGTGGGCCGCGCCATGCGCATCGACATTGCCACGGTCGATAGAGCCGTCGCCTTCAAGGTGCGGAACGCGCGGAAGGGCCAGCAACGGCAGCATCGCAAGGATCGGAATGACCGCAATATCCTGTGTCAGCAGAACCGAGAATGTGGCCCGCCCGCCATTGGTCTGCATCAGCCCCTTTTCCGACAAGGTCTGCAATACGATAGCCGTCGACGACAGCGAAAGGGTCAGACCAACCGCCAATGCCACGGTCCACGGGTGGTTTGCGTATATCGAAACACCGGCGATCACCGCCGTCGACATTGCGACCTGAAGACCGCCCAGCCCCAGTAGTTTGTCGCGCATATCCCAAAGGGCGCGCGGTTCAAGTTCCAGCCCGATCAGAAACAGCATCATGACGACGCCGAACTCGGCTACATGCTGCAGGCTTTCGGTTTCAGCACCGACCAGCCCCAGAATGGGCCCGATCACGATACCGGCCGCCAGATACCCCAGTACAGAACCCAACCCCAGACGCGCTGATAACGGCACCGCAATAACTGCCGCCGCCAGATAGATCGTTGCCTGGTAAAGGAAATCGTCCATGTTTGTCCTCGTGTCCCGGTCAGGTCGGAAGGGGTGCGTCGCGCTTGAGTTGATCCATTACAATCTGGCTTTGCACCCTCGCAACGGCAGGATGCGGCAGTATCACCTGATGAAGCAAGCGGTTGAGGGCGGAAAGGTCATCACAGAATATGTGCAATAGGTAATCTGCCTCTCCTGTCATCGTCCAGGCGCTTGTTATCTCGGGCCGCGCATCGATCATGCGGGCAAAGCTGGCAGATTGTTCGGGGCCGTGCGTGCCCAGATGAACCTGGACGAAACCCTGCACGTGCAGTCCCAGTTTCAAAGGGTCCAGGCGAGCGGCGTAGCCGGTGATGTATCCTTCCGCCTCCAACCTTTGTCGGCGGCGCCCTGCCTGACTGGCTGACAGGTTCAGCATTTCACCCAGCTGATGTGCCGTCAGGTGCGCATTCTTTTGCAGCGCAGACAGCAGGCGTGTGTCCATGGCATCCAACATATGCGGATTCGCCCCGTTTTTCTTGTCTTTGGTGCGTAAATCGCGCACATACAGCTAGTTTACACGAAAATTATGCGCAGAAACAGCGTCAATTAAGACGTATTTTAGAATCAGCAAAGAAATTCCTGTTTTTTAGGAGACCCGCCATGGGACCTTTCCCGCACAACGCACCGAAATCCGTAATCAGCAAAGAAAACCCGGCAGGGACCGACGGCTTCGAGTTTGTCGAATTCGCGCATCCAGACCCCCAGGAGTTGCGCGACCTGTTTTCGAAGATGGGATTCGAAAGGGTGGGGCACCACAAAAAGAAGCCCGGCGTCGAACTGTGGCAGCAGGGCGATGTCACGTATATCCTGAACTCCGACCCCGACAGCTTTGCCGCCAAGTTTGTTGCCGACCATGGACCGTGCGCGCCAGCAATGGGGTGGCGCGTGGTTGATGCCCAAAAGGCCTATGAGCACGCCGTTGCAAAAGGTGCCGAGCCTTACGACGCCGACGACAAAACACTGAACGTGCCGGCCATTAAGGGGATTGGCGGCTCGCTGATTTACTTCGTCGATCAGTATTATGACACGTCGCCCTACAACGAGGAATTCGAGTGGACGCGGCAATCCAAACCCCGCGGTGACGGGTTCTATTACCTCGATCACCTGACGCACAATGTCTACAAGGGGAATATGGACAAGTGGTTCCGGTTTTACGAAAGCCTGTTCAATTTCCGCGAAATCCGCTTCTTTGACATCCAGGGCAAGTTTACGGGTCTTTACAGCCGCGCGTTGACCTCGCCCTGTGGCCGCATCCGCATTCCGATCAACGAGGACAGAGGCGAGACCGGCCAGATCGTTTCGTACCTGAAGAAATACAAGGGTGAGGGCATTCAACACATCGCAGTGGGAAGTGAGGACATCTACGACTCAACCGACGCGATTGCGAAAAAGGGGCTGAAGTTCATGCCAGGCCCGAACGAGACCTACTACAACATGTCCACGGACCGGGTTGCGGGGCATTCCGAACCCCTGGACCGGATGATGAAGCACGGCATCCTGATTGATGGCGAAGGTGTCGTCGACGGCGGTGAGACACGGATCCTGCTGCAGATCTTCTCGAAGACTGTCATCGGACCGATCTTTTTCGAGTTCATCCAGCGCAAGGGTGACGACGGATTCGGCGAAGGAAACTTCCAGGCGCTGTTTGAATCCATTGAGCGCGAACAGATAGAAAGTGGCGAGATTTCAGCTGCGTGACGCGACTAATTAAAGCGCGCGCTGGCGTGTCAGCGCGCGTGTTTTTTTCCCGTTCGATTTTGTCTGTTAACTGCGGGGCATTTTCAAAGTCACGTTGCGTCCCTTCTTTTGGTACTGCAACTGGCTGTCCCCGATCGCGATTACACGGCCACCATCCAGCCGATCCCCGACCTTAAGCTTTTTGTAGCGGCCGCTGGGCAGCCGGATCAGGGCGCGGCGGTTCGCTGGCGAACCGTAGACTCCGATCAGGTTGAGCTTTCGCAGGTTGATGGCATTGTCCAGCGTGGCCTGACGGGCAACCGAAGCCCTGCTGGGGATTTTGGGCGCAACGGATTTTGCCGCAAACGATCCGACATCGTCACTGCTTTGATCGATGGCGGACGTGGTGTTAGCCTTCGGCGCGGAAGCCGCTGCCAGACCTGCCGGGCGGGATTTGGGGCGTGGAACCCGAACGACCGCCAACGCGGTCGGCGTTTCATCAATCTGAGGTTGCTCCTGCAGGGATTTTGGCCGCAGTTTCGGCCGCAGCCCGGACAACTCGTCCCGTGTCCGACCGCCCAGCTGCTGGCGCTCGAACCCTTCGATCAGATTACCTGGCCTGACTTTCGGACGCAGCCCAGCCAGCCTGTCATTGCCCTCTTCGACGATGGGTTCCTGTTCGAAGCGAACCGGGACTGCGGGCGGAACCGAAGACGGTCGTCCGAGAAAAACCATGACCCCATCCGGATTCATTGTACCGTCGGCCGTGGGGGTAACCAAACCCCGCTCATCAAGTACAAACCGTGTTCCCGCGCCGCTGGGTGCAGCGGGCTGTTCGAATGGCTGATCAGTGTCAAACTTTTCAGCCGCAGGCAGCGCCACCGCGTCATGCGAAAGGTTCGATGGATCAAGCGATGACAGATACAGGTCGTCGGATTGCACCGCGGGGGGTGGGATCAGCGCATCGGGCGCGGTCAGGACAACACCTGTCTGGGATTGCAGTTCCTGTTGCGCCTGAGGGTCGCGGGCCACCTGCTCGACGGGTGTTGGGCTGACGTCCAACGCCTCGAGAATAGCAAGATCCGTCGCGGTCGGCTCGGCTTTTTCCTCAACCACAGGCGGAGAGATGGGGGTTTCAGAGAGCTCTGTGTCCGGTTCTGACGTTTCCTTCACCGGGGGCAGAGCGACAGCGACTTCGGCAATATCGCTTTCCGGTTCCGGTGCTTTTTCTGCCAGTACTTGCTCTGGCACACTTGGGGACGCAGTTTCGCCCGGAACGCTCTGCGCCAGAACGGGTTCCGGGCTGATTTCGTCTTCGGATCCGGTCAGGAACCATAGCCCGATGGCGACTGCAAGAATGCCTGCGACCAATGCCAGAGATTTGTAGAGTTTGGCTTCACCTGGGTGTGCCGCACCAGTGCCAATCTCGGCGCCTGGCGCGGTCTGCGCCCGGAATGCGATTGGGGCATCGGTCGCCGCGATAGCATGGACCGGAGTGTTCGATTCCGCTTCTTCTTCAGGCTCTTGCGCCGTATCGGCCGGTTCGGGTGCACCGGGCAGTTCTGTGGTTTCCCGAGGTAAGAATATGGGCTCGGTCGGAAAAGGGTTTGGGCCGGTTTCTGCACTGAATACGACAGGAATGAACCCGTGTTGGGTCGCGAACTCCCGGGCCTCGTCCAAAGTTTGCGTTGCCACTGCCGCGACGTGGGTTTGCTGTCCGTCCGTCGCTGTATCATAAGCCAGTTCGTCCAGTGCATACGGGGTGGCCCCGGTCAGTGCATCGCGTACTTTCTGCCCAGTATCGTCCGCGTCCGGTTCTTCGGTTTCGACTGTCAAAAACCGGATTTGGTCTTCCGGAATCACGACCTTGCAGCTTAGGTCGTTTTCCAGCGCAAAACCCGCGTCGCGCAACGCCTGCATGCGATCCGGGAAATCCGGCGCATCCAGCGGAACCGTGCCAATGCAGAACCAGTCGTCATCCGAATGGTGATGCAGGGAAATTCCGTCGGCAGAAAATGATAACGCAAAAGCGGGTTTCATAACTCCGAAGAACCATAATTGTCATCGTCAATGCAAACGACATTGCGTTCGCAGCACGACAGTAAAGCAGGATATCGCCGAGGGAAAGAAAAAGCCAAGTCACCTCTTGTACGAGAGCGCCCGGTCACCCCATCTTAAGACAGCAAGAATTGGAGGGATCACCTTGAAGACATTTGCTTTTCTGGCCGCCATGCTGGCAATGACGGCGGCAAGCGCGGCCCATGCGGAAGAACGTCGCATCACCGTCAGCGCGGCAGGGACCGTTCAGGCCACACCCGACATGGCGACCATTACATTGGGTGTCACAAACCAGGATACGCAGGCTTCGGTGGCGATGCAGGCAACATCCGACGCGGTTTCCAGAATTATGTCGCGACTGGACGAAAAAGGGATCGAGGCACGCGACGTGCAAACCCGCGATCTGTCCCTTTCGCCGGTTTGGTCCAACCGAAACAATGTGCCGGGGCAGAACCCGGAAATCACAGGTTTTGCTGCGTCGAACCGGGTTTTTGTTCGGGTGCGTGACCTGACCAAGCTGGGTGAGATCATGGATGCGGTCATTCAGGACGGTGCCAATGACTTTGGCGGCCTGAGTTTCGATGTTCAGGACCCCAAGCCGCTTGAAGCAAAAGCTCGAGCGCAAGCTGTCGCCGAGGCAACCGCCAAGGCCGAGCAACTGGCCCAGGCCGCGGGCGTGACACTTGGCCCGGTTCAGTCAATTGACGAACAGGGCGGAGGTGTGCAGCCCATGCCACATATGCGCCAGATGAGCATGGCCGAAGCAGGAAACGTTCCGGTTGCCGGCGGTGAAGTTTCAATCTCGGTTAATGTGTTGATGGAATTCGAAATTTCCGAATAAAGTCAGACCTCTGCGCGGGCTTGCAGCGGTTGTCGTTGCTTGCCCGCAGCGTCGAAATTCTCGGGTAGCAACCAGGCTTCAAAGGCATTTCGGATGCGCGGCCATTCGCTGTCGACTATCGAATACCATGCCGTGTCACGATTGCGCCCTTTATAGTGGGTCGCCTGCCGGAACACGCCTTCAAAAGTGAACCCAAGGCGTTCGGCCGCGCGTCGTGACGGTGCATTCAACGCATCGCATTTCCATTCGTAGCGGCGATAGCCAAGCTCATCGAAAACGCGGCGCATCATCAGGTACATCACCTCGGTCGATTGCGGCCTGCGCTGCAAAAGGGGCGAAAAGTGGATGTGCCCGACCTCAATCGATCCGGCAGCGGGCGTGATTCTCAGGTACGAGGCCATGCCGACCGGGACGTCATTGGCATCCAGAACCGAGTGAAACATAGGATCGGCATCGGAACAATTGTTCTGTGCCCATTCGATAAAGGCGGCTTCGGACTCAAAGGGTCCATAGGGCAGGTAGGTCCAGTTGTGGCCGTCCGCGTCGGTTGCAAACGCCCGGTACAAACTGGGCGCGTGCCTGTTGATATCCAGCGGTACAACGGAACAGAGCCTTCCTTGCATCGGCGTGTAAGGCGGTGTCGGACGCGGGAAGTCACCCGAGACGGGCCAGCCAATCGGCTGGCCAAGGTCGTTCGTTTCGCTGCCGGTTGCCATGGATCAGGCGCTTGCCTTGCTGAGCGCCTGGTCAAGATCGGCAATCAGGTCGTCGGCATCCTCGATCCCGATCGACAGACGTACCACGTTCGGGCTGGCACCGGCGGCTTCCTGTTGTTCGGGCGTCAGCTGCCGGTGTGTGGTCGAGGCCGAATGAATGATAAGCGAGCGTGCGTCACCCAGATTGGCCACATGGCTGAATATCTCCAGCGCATTGACCAGTTTGATGCACGCGTCATAGCCGCCCTTGACCGCGAAGGTGAACAGGGCACCGGCCCCGCGCGGATAGCACTTCTGGACCCGATCATAATAGGGCGACGACGGCAGGCCAGCATAGGTGACATATTCCACGCGATCATCTGCTTCGAGCCACGCGGCGATTTTCTGGGCGTTCTCTACGTGGCGCTCCATTCTCAGGCTCAGGGTTTCGATCCCCATCAGCGTGTAATGCGCAGCCTGCGGGTTCATCGTCATGCCCAGATCACGCAGCCCGATGGCAATTCCGTGGAAAGTATAGGCCAGCGGGCCAAAGGTCTCGTGAAATTTCAACCCGTGATAAGCGGATTCCGGTTCGCTGAGCGACGGGAACTTGTCATTTGCGGACCAGTCGAACTTGCCTGAATCCACGATGCAACCGCCAGTGACAGTGCCGTTGCCCGTCAGGTACTTCGTGGTCGAATGAACCACCAGCGTCGCACCCTGTTCAATCGGGCGGCACAGGTAGGGCGTGGCCGACGTGTTGTCGACAATCAGCGGAATGCCAGCGGCGTCCGCCACATCCGCAAGCGCGCGGATATCGGTGACATAGCCGCCCGGATTGGCGATGGATTCGCAGAACACCGCCCGAGTGTTTTCGTCGATGGCGTCCTTGACGGCGTCCAGATCGTCGGTGTCGACGAACTTGGCGGACCAGCCGAAGCGTTTGATGGTCTGGCTGAACTGCGTGACGGTGCCGCCATATAGGCGTGTCGATGCAACCACATTGCAACCCGGTCCCATCAGCGGAAACAGCGCCATGATCTGCGCGGCGTGACCCGAGGAACAACAAACCGCACCCACACCGCCTTCAAGCGTCGCGACACGCTCTTGCAAAACAGCCACGGTAGGGTTGGTCAGCCGGGAATAGATGTAGCCGACCTCTTGCAGGTTAAACAGCGCGGCGGCGTGGTCCGCGTCGCGGAATACATAAGCGGTTGTCTGGTAGATCGGCGTCTGGCGCGCTCCGGTCGCCGGGTCGGGCCGGGCACCGGCATGAATTTGCAGCGTGTCGAAACCATAAGTGGGTCCATCAGACATCTGGAACATCTCCTGTTGGTATTTGTGTTGCAGAATCTCTAGGGCATTGGCCGCGTGCGCACAACGATCCAGTCAGCGCATCCACAGTCCTTTGCTCTTGATCTGGTTGCGGATGACCTGCTCGCGCTGGGGCAGGTTCTCGCGGTCGAACATATTGCGGATCTTCTCGCCCTTGCGCTGAATCACCAGCTTTTTCAGCGGGTCGTAGTTCTTCAGAACCTTCTTGATCCGGTTCGGCGCGGTTACTGTTTCCAGAACTTCGATGACATGATCCGGCTCGCGCGCGTAAAGCAGCGGGAACAGCCGGTAGTGGCAACTTACGGTGCCATCCAGCAATCCGTCCGGCAGGGCGTCGCGCCCGCCGCCAAGCGCGTGGATCACCAGCGGCAACGCGGCCTGATCCAGCCAGGGGTCAAGGTTCTGGCCAACAAGCTCTGGGATATCCTCGTCGCGGATGGCGAGCGCGTATTCCAGAAACCGTTTTCCGAAAGCGTGTGGGCAGGAATAGAAAAAATACCCTGCATTGAAGTACAGATAGCGCCGCCAGTGATCCAGCGGTTGGTCTGTGTCGATCGAGCTTTCGAAGTCCAGCCCGAACCGTTGATAGAGCGCGCGCCAGATGCCGTCGAAACCGGGGCCATACAGCGTAGGTTTTGGCCATGTTCCTTCGACCTTCAATGAAGCGCCGGGGCGGTCGAAATCGAACGGTACTGTGTTCAGATCGCCCGTGATTAGGGTGTCGCTGTCAAAGAACACAAATGGCTCACCCTCGGGCATGGCCAGCAATGCTTCGATCTTGTTGCCAAAAGGATAGCTTTCGCCGAAGGCATGGTTGTCAAAGGGCAGAATCTCGGCGTCCAGTTGTCGCAGAACTTTGAGAACATCCTCGTTCTGAATGCTGGGGTTTTGTTGCCAGCGTGGGCCGGGTTGGGGAATCGCAACAAACAGTCGGCCTGTGAATCCCGGTGAACAATGTCGAAGCGAGGCGGCAAACAGCACAGCCTCGTATTGCAGGCGGTTGTTCTGTCCGATGATGACAATATTGAACTTGGGGGCCTTGGCCTGCATCGATAAACTCACGGATTTTCGCCGTTGTCCGGCGCTGCTCTGGTTCTGGTGCCGCACTGTAAGCGGCAGACGACGCCAAAACCAGATGCGAGTTTGGAAAACCGCCGCGGCGCGCCCAATTCTGAACGCGACGCAGGAACTCAAACAGGCCTGGACATGTTTGTCATCAATGGCGGCTGGTAGGAAGCCGTCGAGTCATTTGGCGCCTGGGACTGGCCGCGCTGTCCGTCGAATACCCGCTGTCCCACCGCTGCAGGTGATTATTGGACCATGCACGGAGTTTAACTCGAAGATTTTCTCGAATAGTTTAATTTGACCAAAAGCAAATAAAAACAAAAAATTATACGGTGAAGTTGAGGTCGTTCCCTCAGCTTTTTCGACTTTTTGGTGATTTTATAAATTTTACCAATTGATAAAAAATTAGTTTGTGGCAAGCTGAGGTCACAATAAACATATCTACAGGGAGTAGAGTGATGGCACAGGGCCAGATGGTCCCCGGTATTGTCGCCGGGCGGCTTTCCAGCGATGAGCTGACCTCGAATTTCACAGATCTGCACCCGCCGCTGGCCGCGCATGAGGCGGCTGTGGCGGCGGATCGGTGCTATTTCTGCTATGACGCGCCATGCGTTACCGCTTGTCCCACGGACATCGATATTCCGTTGTTCATGCGCCAGATTCAGGCCGGTCAGCCGGAAGCGGCAGGCCAGACCATTCTGGAACAGAACATTCTGGGTGGCATGTGCGCCCGGGTCTGTCCGACCGAAACATTGTGCGAGGAGGCCTGCGTACGCGAAACCGCCGAAGGGTCGCCGGTCGAGATTGGTCGACTGCAGCGTTATGCCACGGACAGCGTCATGGCGACCGGGGTGCATCCATTCGAAAGGGCGCCATCGACCGGCAAGACAATCGCCGTGGTTGGCGCGGGCCCTGCGGGACTGGCTTGTGCCCATCGTCTGGCCATGCATGGCCACGACGTGGTGATCCACGACGCCAGGCCCAAGCCGGGCGGGCTGAACGAATATGGTATCGCGGCCTACAAATCGACCAACAATTTTGCTCAGGCCGAGGTGGACTGGCTGCTGAAAATCGGCGGTATCGTGATCGAGACGGGTTCCGCACTGGGTGACACCATCTCGCTGGACGGGCTGCGCCAAAATTACGACGCGGTTTTCCTGTCGATCGGTCTGGCCGGGGTGAACGCACTTCGCGCACAAGGGCATGATCTGGACGGAGTGCGCAATGCGGTCGACTTCATCTCGGACGTGCGACAGGCAGATGACCTTGCGCATTTGCCGGTAGGGCGCAATGTCGTAGTGATCGGCGGCGGCATGACTGCCGTGGATGCGGCAGTGAAGTCCCGCCTTCTTGGCGCCGAACATGTGACCATCGCATATCGTCGCGGTCGCGACGCGATGGGAGCCAGCCGGTATGAACAGGATCTGGCGGCCTCTCATGGTGTTCGAATTCTGTGCAACGTTCAGCCTGTGGCCATTCATGGAAATGGCTCAACCGCCGAGATCGAGCTTGAATATACCGAATCCCGAGAAGGCAAGCTGAGCGGAACCGGCGAAACCATTCGTGTTCCGGCGGATCAAGTCCTCAAGGCAATTGGTCAGACACTGGAAGGGGCACCTGAAGGTTTGGATCTGGACGGCAACAAGATCGTCGTTACGGGCGCGGGCCGCACATCCATCGAAGGTGTCTGGGCCGGGGGCGACTGTGCAACCGGTGGCGAAGACCTGACCGTGACCGCGGTGGCCGAGGGCAGGGATGCCGCGATGGACATCCATGCAACGCTTGTTTCGTGATATAGTGAGGCATTGATCTTTCAATCGCATTGCTGAGGTGTTGCCATGTCCCGGATCGAAGAAGCCGTTGCCCGCCACTATACGACAGGTGAACTGACAGAACGCGTTCGCGATGCGCTACGGCAGAGCGGTATCGACCCGGACGCGGCCACGGTTGCCGATCTGAAAGCGGGCGACGAATTCCACACAGGCGGAGTTGCTGCGACGGATCATCTGTTCGCGCAGCTTTCGCCGACCCACGCAACGCAGGTGCTGGATATCGGTTGCGGTATCGGTGGAACGTCGCGCTACATTGCGGACCGCTACACCTCGACCGTTACGGGCATCGATCTGACCCCTGAGTTCGTCGAGACGGCAACCGCCCTCAGTGCAATTGTCGGTCTTGAAGGCAAGGTGCGTTTTCTGACCGGAAGCGCTTTGGACATGCCGGTGCCGAACGCCAGCTTTGACCTTGCCGTTATGCTGCATGTCGGTATGAACATTCAGGACAAACAACGCCTGTTCGCCGAAGTGGCTAGGGTGCTGGCAAAAGGTGGCACCTTTGCGCTGTTTGACGTGATGGGCGGTGCGGTGGATGAACCGATGGTCTTTCCATTGCCCTGGTCGACGACGCCCGACACCTCGTTCGTGGACACGCCTGGTGCGTACAAAGACGCGGCCTCGGCTGTTGGATTTGAACTGATCACGGAAAACGACCGCTCGGAATTCGCGAAAGCGTTCTTTGAAGAGGTCTTTGCCCGCACGGCCGAAAGCGGCCCCGCACCGCTGGGGATCCATCTGATGATGGGTGATACTGCCCCTGAGAAGTTCAAAAATTATGTCGCAAACCTTGACGCCGGGCGCATCCGCCCGACCGAGATGATTTTCAAGAAAACCGGTTAACCCGGTAAGGAGAACCCATGGCCAATCTGACAACTGACTTTCTGGGAATTTCCAGCCCCAACCCTTACTGGCTGGCATCCGCGCCGCCGACGGACAAGGAATACAACGTACGACGCGCATTCGAGGCTGGATGGGGCGGTGTCGTGTGGAAAACGCTTGGTGCCGAAGGGCCGCCGGTCGTGAATGTGAATGGTCCGCGCTACGGGGCCATTTACGGCGCGGATCGTCGCCTGCTGGGCCTGAACAACATCGAACTGATCACCGACCGCCCGCTTGAAGTAAACCTCGAGGAGATGGCGCGGGTCAAAGCAGACTATCCTGACCGGGCGCTGATCGCCTCGATCATGGTGCCGTGCGAGGAAGAGGCATGGAAAGCCATCCTGCCGCGCGTCGCAGAAACCGGAGCGGACGGGATCGAGCTGAACTTCGGTTGTCCACACGGGATGAGCGAGCGGGGAATGGGGTCGGCCGTCGGACAGGTTCCGGAATATATCGAGATGGTTACCCGGTGGTGCAAAAAATACTATGACCGCCCGGTCATCGTGAAGCTGACACCGAATATCACCGATGTCCGCAAACCCGCTGCTGCGGCAAAGAACGGTGGTGCGGATGCCGTATCGCTGATCAACACGATCAACTCGATCACCAGCGTCAATCTGGACACGTTCAGCCCCGAACCCTCGATTGACGGTAAGGGCAGCCACGGTGGTTATTGCGGGCCGGCGGTCAAGCCGATTGCCTTGTCGATGGTGTCCGAGATTGCGCGCGCAGAGGCAACCCATGGGCTGCCGATTTCAGGCATCGGTGGCGTGACCACCTGGCGCGATGCTGCGGAATTCATGGCGCTGGGGTGCGGCACTGTTCAGGTCTGCACGGCGGCGATGACCTATGGGTTCAAGATCATCGATGAACTGACGGCCGGTCTGTCCAAATGGATGGATGAAAAGGGCTATTCCGACGTGTCCGAAATCGTTGGTCTGGCGGTGCCGAATGTCACGGACTGGCAATACCTGAACCTGAACTACGTCGCCAAAGCCAAGATCGATCAGGACCAGTGCATCAAGTGCGGCAGATGCTATGCCGCCTGCGAGGACACCAGCCATCAGGCGATTTCGATGTCCGCCGATCGCGTTTTTGAAGTGATGGATGATGAATGTGTGGCCTGTAACCTGTGCGTCGATGTCTGTCCGGTCGAAGGATGTATCTCGATGGAGCCGATGGCAGCAGGGGAGATCGACCCACGCACACAAAAGGTCGTTGAGCCCGGTTATGCGAACTGGACCACGCATCCGAACAACCCAATGGCTAAAGCGGCTGAATAATCCAGTATCTTTTGGACGAAAACCTGATCCGAGAAAACGCATCGAGTTTCTTCGGATCAGAAAATCGGTCGGCCCATTGTGACAGGTAAAGGTTCATTGGTTGGCGGTGCGGATAAGATGATACCCGCACCGCCTAATTTCTCCTACAAACCACGCACGGTCAGCTTGTCGTTCAATTCAGAGATCTGCCTTCGGTCTGGTTGCAAGAACAAAACCATTCATCCAATCGGTTAACTTCTTCTCAAGGGGTTAACAGTTTGCGGTACAAGGTTTCCATAAAGGGCGCTGCGCCTTCGAACGGGTCCTCCTCACCAAGAATTGCCCGGACCTGCACTTCAAAATCGGCGTAGTGCTGGGTCAGGGACCAGATGGAAAATATCAGATGATAGGGGTGAAGACGGGCAATTTTGCCCTGATCCATCCAGGTAGTCAAAACAGCAGTTTTTTGGTCGACCAGAGACTTCAGGTCATTGGACAGATTATCCCGGATACGAGGCGCGCCCTGAACCAGTTCATTGGCAAACAGGCGGCTTTCACGGGGTAACTCCTGGCTCATCTGGAGCTTGCGGTTGATGTAAGACAGGATCTCTTCCAGCGGATCGCCGTTTTCGTCCAGATCGTGAAGCGGGGCCAGCCACACGTCCAGAAGCCCGGACAGAAGGGCGGTGTGAATCGCCTCCTTCGAAGGGAAGTAATACAGAAGGTTCGGTTTGCTCAATCCGGCTTCGGCTGCGATTTGGTCCACCGTCGCACCGCGGAATCCATGGGCTGAAAAAACGTTCAGCGCCGCCTCGAGAATCGCTGCGCGGTTCTTTTTCTGAATTCGGGTAGGCGCACGGTCTTTTGGCATTGATCCCAGTTACCCCAATTTTTGTCCGACGGGTGCTGATTATGCTTAAATTTCCGTCGACGCGATGCAATTTCTTGACTGATGTCGAACCCGTGATAGCGTGAGTTTGACCAGATGGTCAAATCAAGACACCAAAAGCGAGCCAAATCGCAAGCAACAGGGGAAAACAGATGGCAGCTCCGGCGCAGAATCTCAGAATTAATGGAGACAGGCTGTGGGATAGTCTGATGGAGATGGCAAAGATCGGCCCCGGCGTTGCGGGCGGCAATAACCGCCAGACATTGACGGACGAAGATGCCGAAGGGCGCGCGCTGTTCCAGAAATGGTGTGAGGAGGCCGGTTGCACCATGGGACTGGATCAGATGGGCAACATGTTCGCCCATCGCGAAGGCTCTGACCCTGATGCTCTGCCGGTCTATGTTGGGTCGCACCTGGATACGCAGCCGACCGGCGGGAAATACGACGGTGTGCTGGGTGTGCTGGGCGGGTTGGAGATCATCCGGACACTCAATGACCTGGGGATCAAGACGAAGCACCCGATCGTTGCGACCAACTGGACCAACGAGGAAGGCACCAGATATGCGCCGGCCATGTTGTCCTCGGGCGTGTTTGCGGGAATGCACACGCAGGACTGGGCCTATGACCGGGAAGACGCGGAAGGCAAGAAGTTTGGCGATGAGCTGAAACGCATTGGCTGGCGAGGAGACGAGGAAGTCGGTGCGCGAAAAATGCACGCCTTTTTTGAACTGCATATCGAACAGGGCCCCATCCTGGAGGCCGAGGAAAAGGACATCGGCGTTGTCACGCATGGCCAGGGCCTGAGCTGGACCCAGATCACGGTTACCGGCAAAGACGCCCATACTGGCTCGACCCCGATGCCGATGCGCAAGAATGCGGGTCTGGCCATGGCGCACATCCTTGAGAAAGTGGACGAAATTGCGTGGTCCCACGCGCCCCACGCGGTTGGGGCGGCAGGGCATATCGACGTCTACCCCAATTCCCGAAATGTGATCCCGGGCAAGGTGGTGTTCACGGTCGATTTCCGCTCGCCCGAATTGGACGTGATCACCGACATGGAAAACCGGCTGCGTGTTGCTGCCGAGGACATCGTGGATGAAATGGGGCTTCAGATCGAATTTGAGAAAGTCGGCGGTTTTGACCCGGTGAAGTTCGACGAGACCTGCGTTGCAGCGGTTCGAAGCGCGGCTGATCGTTTGGGGTATTCCCATACAGATATCATATCCGGCGCCGGGCACGACGCCTGCTGGATCAATCGCGTTGCCCCGACGGCGATGGTGATGTGTCCGTGTGTAGATGGCCTGAGCCACAACGAGGCCGAAGAGATCAGCAAGGAATGGGCTGCTGCCGGGGCGGATGTTCTGTTTCACGCGGTCGTCGAAACTGCGGAGATTGTGGAGTAGGGGGCTCTGCCCCCGTCGCCCGCTGGGCGTCTCCCCCGGGATACTTTTGGCCAGATGAAGCAAGCGGCGCAGACCGCAACAGGGAGTTTGACATGAGCACTGTTATCAGGAACGGAACAATCGTCACCGCCGATTTGACGTACAAGGCTGACGTAAAGATCGAAGCCGGTGTAATCACGGAAATTGGCCCAGATTTGAAAGGCGACAAGGAACTGGATGCAACCGGGTGTTATGTCATGCCCGGTGGAATTGACCCGCATACGCATCTGGAAATGCCGTTTATGGGAACCTATTCCAGTGACGACTTCGAAAGCGGCACGCGGGCGGCGCTGGCCGGCGGGACCACCATGGTCGTCGATTTCGCATTGCCGAATCCAGGGGAAAGCCTGCTGGATGCCCTGAAACGCTGGGACAATAAATCGACGCGTGCAAACTGCGACTATTCCTTCCACATGGCAGTAACATGGTGGGGCGAGCAGGTCTTTGACGACATCAAGACCGTGATCGAGACGCGGGGTATCAACACGTTCAAGCACTTCATGGCCTACAAGGGCGCGCTGATGGTGAATGATGACGAGTTGTTTGCATCCTTCAGGCGTCTGGCCGAACTGGGCGGGACTGCGTTGGTGCATGCCGAAAACGGTGATGTAGTCGCGGAACTCAGCGCCAAACTGCTGGCTGAAGGAAATACCGGCCCCGAGGCGCACGCCTATTCCCGACCGCCTCAGGTCGAAGGCGAGGCGACCAACCGTGCCATCATGATCGCCGACATGGCGGGCGTGCCGCTCTATGTCGTGCACACCTCGTGTGAAGAGGCGCATGAGGCCATCCGCCGGGCCAGAATGCAGGGCAAGCGCGTATGGGGCGAGCCGCTGATTCAGCATCTGACGCTGGATGAAAGCGAGTATTTCAACCAGGACTGGGATCATGCGGCGCGCAGGGTGATGAGCCCGCCGTTCCGCAACAAGCAGCATCAGGACAGTCTGTGGGCGGGTCTGCAATCGGGATCGCTGAGCGTGGTGGCAACCGACCATTGCGCCTTTACGACCGAGCAGAAGCGGTACGGTGTCGGCGATTTCACCAAGATCCCCAATGGGACCGGCGGGTTGGAAGACCGGATGCCGATGCTTTGGACCCATGGTGTTGAAACAGGGCGGCTGACGCCGAACGAGTTTGTGGCGGTTACATCAACAAACATCGCCAAGATATTGAATTGCTATCCGAAAAAGGGTTCGGTTCTGGTGGGCGCGGATGCCGATCTGGTGGTCTGGGATCCCGAAAAGACCAAAACCATCAGCGCGGGCACGCAACAATCCTCGATCGACTACAACGTCTTTGAAGGCAAAGAGGTCAAGGGTCTGCCACGTTTCACGCTCAGCCGTGGGCATGTCGCGGTGCATGATGGCGAGATCAGGACTCAGGAGGGGCACGGTCAGTTTGTTGCGCGTGAGGCGAATACCCATGTGAACAAGGCGCTGAGCACCTGGAAAGACCTGACTGCCCCACGACCGGTGGAACGCACGGGTATTCCGGCGACAGGTGTGTGATTTGCGCGGACTACTTTGTTCAATGGCTTCGTTGCTATGTAGCGGAACTGTCGCGTATGCGCAGTCAGGTTTTCCGGTATATGGCAACAACTCGGGATGCGACGTTCACTTTGAACGCAGCACCGCCGAGGCAACAGACATGGCCTTGTTGAAAGAAGGGCGGTTGCTGTTTTACGAAACCGCCTGCGATGTCTTGGTTGTTGGAAATCAAGATGGACAGATATCGACACTGACGGCGAAATGCATCGGCTATGAAGAAACCTATGACTTTACATGGGATTTCTACAGTGATGGACACGAGGGGTTTGTCCTTGCAAACCCTGACCAGACCTACGCGACGGTTTTGAGCGTTTGTCGGTGAAAGGACAAAAATGACAAGTAATGAACAGCCCGTCATTCAGGCAAAACAGCTGGACCTCACCTTCCAGACAAATGACGGGCCGATCCACGCCCTGAAAGATGTAAACCTGTCGATCGACAAGGGCGACTTTGTCAGTTTCATCGGCCCCTCGGGCTGTGGCAAGACCACCTTCCTACGCTGTATCGCGGCGCTTGAAACCCCGACCGGGGGAACCCTGACAGTAAACGGCATGACCCCGGATGAAGCGCGGCGGAACCGGGCCTATGGCTATGTGTTTCAGGCGGCGGGGCTGTATCCCTGGCGGACCATCGCCAAGAACATCAAGCTGCCGCTTGAGATCATGGGGTACTCGGCGGCCGAGCAGGATGAGCGTGTGAAGAACGTTCTGGAACTTGTTGATCTTGAAGGGTTTGGTGGCAAGTTTCCTTGGCAGCTATCCGGTGGGATGCAGCAACGTGCCAGTATTGCCAGGGCGCTGGCTTTTGATGCCGATATCCTGCTGATGGACGAACCTTTCGGCGCTTTGGACGAAATCGTGCGCGACCACCTGAACGAACAGCTTCTTGCGCTGTGGGCGCGGACGGAAAAGACAATCGGGTTTGTGACCCACTCGATCCCCGAGGCGGTGTATCTGAGCACCAAGATCGTAGTGATGAGCCCGCGTCCGGGACGGATCACGGATGTGATCGACAGCCCGCTGCCCAAGGAACGGCCTTTGGACATCCGGGATTCTCCGGAATTCATTGAGGTGGCCCACCGCGTGCGCGAGGGGCTGCGTGCCGGTCACGGGGATGACGTCTGATGCCGGGTGAATCTATCAGACGGGCAGAGCGGGACGATGTCCCGGCCTGCGCACAAGTAATCTCGACTTGGATGAAGGCAACATGCTGGATGCCCGAAGAACTGCCCGTGGAAAAGCTTGCCGGATTGATCAATGAGGCCTTTCCGCAACGCGAAATCTGGGTCGTGGGCGACCCGGTAGACTGCTACATGTCCGTTGATCCCGTGGCGTGCAAGGTCGGCGCATTATACTGCCTGCGAACCGGCAAGGGGATTGGTAAGCGGTTGTTGGACAAGGCCAAGGAAAATCGCGATTTTCTGTGGCTGACAACACATGAGCCGAACAAGGCAGCGCAAAGGTTCTATCGCCGGGAAGGGTTTGTCGAGGCCGGAACGGAGCCGCCCGTGCCGCCCGAAACCCTGCCAGTGATCCGGATGGAGTGGCGTGCATGAAGCAGATTGTTGCCGTGTTGACAGTCGTGGCTGCTATCGTTGCCATTTGGTACGCCGCCTGTGTTCCGATGAACATCAAGGGTGTGCTGTCCGAGCTTGAGCGCGGCGGGGCCGAGGTTCAGCCGCCGACCGCCAGCGCGCGCCGCGACATGGGAGAGGCCAGGCTGGTTTTGAGCAACAGCTTTGCGATCCCCGCCACGTGGGAGCAGAAAAAACCGCGCCTGCCATCCCCGCACCAGGTCGCGATCGAGCTGTGGGAGACCACGATAGGCAAGAATATCACCTCCAAGCGGTCGCTGGTGTATCATGGTTGGGTAACCTTAAGCGCCACGATTCTGGGTTTTGTCATTGGTACCGGGCTTGGCATTTTGCTGGCCGTTGGGATTGTCCATAGCCGGGTCATGGACCTGTCTGTTATGCCCTGGGCCATTGTCAGCCAAACGATCCCGATCATTGCGTTGGCACCGATGATCATCGTCGTTCTGTATTCGGTGGGTGTTCAGGGGATTATTCCCAAGGCGATCATCTCGGCCTACCTGAGCTTTTTCCCGGTTGTTGTCGGCATGGTCAAAGGCTTGCGCAGCCCGGATGCCATGCAACTTGACCTGCTGCGGACCTACAATGCCAACACGTCGCAGGGGTTCTGGAAACTGCGCCTGCCCGCATCGATGCCGTACCTGTTCGCTTCGCTAAAAATCGGCATCGCAGCATCGCTGGTCGGCGCAATTGTCGGAGAACTGCCGACAGGTGCGGTTGCCGGTCTGGGCGCGCGGCTGCTGGCAGGCAGCTACTACGGTCAGACGGTTCAGATCTGGTCAGCCCTGTTCGCGGCGGCCATTCTGGCGGCTTGCCTAGTGGGTCTGTTGGGTCTGATTGAACGGGCGGTACTGAAACGCATGGGGATGGCGCAATGATACTGGTTTTTGGTGCAGTCCTGTTGTGGGTGTTCGGCTGGTGGCTGAACAGCCGGCTGGCCAGTGGTCCCTGGGCCGACACGCGCATGGTCAGGTTTCTGGCCCCTCTGGTTTTCGGGCTGACGGTTGTTGGCATCTGGGAAATGCTGGTGCGTGGGCTGGATGTTCCTCTGGTCATTCTGCCCGCACCGTCGGTTATCGCGCTGCGGTTTGCGGACAGTTTGCCGATCCTCTGGGCCGATTTCGTGCAGACGATCATCAAAGGCGCCTTCAGCGGATATGTGATTGGTTGCGGCGCGGCGTTTCTGATGGCGATTGCCGTGGACCGGTGGGATTTCCTGCGCCTGGGTCTGCTGCCGGTTGGTAACTTCGTTGCTGCGCTGCCGATCGTGGGCACCGCACCCATTCTGGTGATGTGGTACGGGTTCGACTGGCATTCCAAGGCCGCCGTCGTGGTTGTGATGGTGTTCTTTCCCATGCTGGTCAACACCGTGGCTGGCCTGCGCGAAGCGACAACCATGCAGCGCGACCTGATGGAGACCTATGCGGCGACCTATTGGCAGAGCTTTGTGAAACTCCGCCTTCCTGCGGCGATGCCATTCATTTTCAACGGACTAAAGATTTCTACCACCTTGGCCCTGATCGGCGCTATCGTGGCCGAGTTCTTTGGTTCGCCCATAGTCGGGATGGGCTTTCGAATTTCGACCAGCGTCGGACAATTGTCGCTGGATATGGTCTGGGCCGAGATTGTCGTGGCCGCGCTGGCTGGAACGGCTTTTTATGGGCTGGTGGCTATGATCGAAAAGGCGGTGACATTCTGGCATCCGTCACAACGAGGATAACGCAGGAAAGAATTCAACAGACCCCGAAAACGGGGCACCAATAGCAACTAGGAGAAATGAAGATGAATAAGCTACTCAGCGGGGCGGTTACAGCCTTCAGCCTGGCAGCCACTACGGCGCTGGCGGCGGACGAGGTGACGCTACAGTTGAAATGGGTCGGTCAGGCGCAGTTCGCGGGCTATTTCGTGGCCGAAGCAAAAGGCTATTATGACGAAGAAGGGCTGGATGTCACGATCAAGCCCGGCGGCCCGGATATCGCGCCGGAACAGGTCATCGCAGGGGGCGGGGCTGACGTCATCACCACATGGATGGCAGCCGGACTTGCGGCGCGTGAGCGGGGTGTACCCTTGGTCAACATCGCGCAGCCCTTCAAGACCGGCGGATTGCAGGTCAACTGCCTGAAGTCGACCGGGGTTGAATCTCCGGAAGATTTCCCGGGGCGGACGATGGGTGTCTGGTTCTTCGGGAACGAGTATCCGTTCTATGCATGGATGGCATCTCTGGGAATCGAGACGGACGGTGCGGATGAAAACGGTGTTACGGTTCTGAAGCAGGCGTTTTCGGCAGATCCTCTGATTCAGGGGCAGGCTGATTGCATTTCGACCATGACCTACAACGAGTACCGCCAGATCCTGCAGGCCGGTATCACCCCGGAAGAACTGGTGACCTTCAACTACCTGCAGATGGGCTTTGGTATGCTCGAAGATGGTCTGTACGTCATGGAAGAAAACCTGGACGACCCGGCCTTTGTCGACAAGATGGAGCGCTTTGTGCGGGCTTCGATGAAAGGGTGGAAATACGCTGCCGAGAACCAGGAAGAAGCAGCCGAGATCGTGCTGGAGTTTGACGAAACCGGCGCACAGGAACTGGATCATCAGGTCTATATGATGGGTGAAATCGCAAAGCTTATCGAAGGATCGGATGGCGCGCTTGACCCCAGCGATTATGAGCAGACCGTGAAGACGCTTCTGTCGGCCGTGTCCGCGGAAAACCCCGCCATCACGAAGGAACCGGAAGGGGCATGGACTCATAAGATCACGGATGCAGCATTGAACTGACAACCGGATTACCCGAAACAAAGAAACGCGGCTCGGAAACGAGCCGCGTTTTTGGTTTGAGGTGCCGCAAAAGTGTCTGTACTTACAATCATTTCCGATTAGTATTTCGTTGTGAATCGATGCAATTCGTACGAGTTGGCGTTCAAGTGGGATGAAATGCAGGATTTTGCATCAGAATTCAGCAAGGCGATGGCTCTGATCCTGAACGGGGATACAGAGCTTTGGGCGATCGTCCTGCTATCCCTGCGCGTTTCGATCTTTGCCGTGTTGATTTCAGCCGCCATCGGCATGCCCTTGGGTGCTGCTCTTGCCGTGGCTCGGTTTCCGGGACGCCGAGTGCTGATTGTTCTGATGAACGCCCTGATGGGTTTGCCGCCCGTGGTGGTGGGGTTGCTTGTCTATCTGATGCTGTCACGCTCGGGGCCATTAGGAGTCTTGCAGCTGCTTTACACACCAACCGCGATGATCATCGCGCAGGTGGTTCTGGTCACGCCCATCGTCGCAGCATTGACACGACAGGTGGTCGAGATGCTGGCCGAAGAGTATTCGGAGCAACTGCGCTCGCTTGGCGTGTCGCGACTGGCCTCGGTTCCGGTCTTGTTGTGGGATGCCCGGCTGGCACTTGTCACGGCGTTGCTTGCGGGCTTCGGGCGGGCCATTGCCGAGGTTGGCGCAGTGATCATCGTCGGCGGCAATATCAATCACGTGACGCGGGTCATGACGACCACCATCGCGCTTGAGACATCCAAGGGCAATCTGGCGCTTGCGCTGGCCCTTGGGGCGATCCTGATCGGAATTGCGGTAGCGGTAAATGCAATGGTCAGCGCGCTGAGCCTCAGGGCTGAGCGGGAAGGATTACGCCATGCGTGATCTGGCTAGTGAAATGTATAGAAAACTGCAGGTAAAGGATCTCAGGATCGCGCGCGATGGCAAAGATCTGCTGAACGTGCGGGAACTGACTTTGGACGGGCCTGGCCCGACGTTGATCCTCGGGCCGAACGGGGCGGGTAAAAGCCTTCTTCTCAGGTGCCTGCATGGGTTGATCGCGCCGGACGGCGGCCGGGTGTTTCATGACAACGTGCCGCTGAATGCCGAACACAAGGCGCGTCAGGCGATGGTCTTTCAACGGCCGGTTCTGTTGCGCCGCTCTGTTGCGGGCAATCTGGGCTTTGTGCTGAAACGACAGGGGCTGAACCACGCTCAGCGCAGGGACCGAATTGCAGAGTTGCTGACCGAGGGCGGGCTGGAAGCCAAGGCGCGTCAAGCGGCACGATCCCTTTCCGGAGGTGAGGCGCAGCGATTGGCCATTCTTCGGGCACTGGCTACATTGCCCGATACCTTGTTTCTGGACGAACCGACCAGCGCACTTGACCCAGGCGCGACGCAGAAAATCGAACAAATGATCTTGCGGGCTTCCATGCGGGGCGTTCGCATCGTGATGGTGACGCACGACATCGGTCAGGCCCGGCGATTGGCGGCAGATGTGGTCATGATGCAGGCCGGTCATGTGGTTGAACATGGCGCCGACAATCAGGTACTTGAGGCGCCGACAAGCGAAGCCTCGCGACGCTACCTTGATGGCGGACTGGTCACTTGAAAACTCGACGGAGAACTGAATGATCCGAAACTTCATTCGGGCAGCGGTTGTAGCGTTTGGCCTGCAGCTTGCCCCCGCGCAGGCGGAAGCGCCGTTTATCATCGTTCAATCGACCACATCGACGCAGAACTCGGGCCTGTTGGATTACATCCTGCCGGGTTTTGAAGCGGAAACCGGAATTGATGTTCGGGTCGTGGCAGTCG
Source organism: Ruegeria sp. N11 (assembly GCF_056531525.1). Lineage (NCBI taxonomy): Bacteria > Pseudomonadati > Pseudomonadota > Alphaproteobacteria > Rhodobacterales > Roseobacteraceae > Ruegeria > Ruegeria sp. N11. Next base: position 96,011 of record NZ_JBQFLX010000015.1, on the reverse strand, counting down.
GCACAGGGCAGGCGATCAGGAATGCGATCAATGGGGACGGCGATGTCCTTCTGGTGCACTCAAAGCTCGCCGAAGAGCAGTTCGTTGCTGACGGCTGGGGCGTCGAACGCTTTGACGTCATGTACAATGACTTTGTGCTTGTAGGCCCCAAGTCGGATCCGGCCGGTATTCGCGGCGGCTCCGATGTTCTGGCCGCCCTGTCTGCGGTGGCCGAGGCCGAGGCCCCTTTCGCCTCGCGCGGGGATGACAGCGGAACCCACAAGGCCGAAATGCGTCATTGGGCCAGTGCAGGGATTGATCCGACCAAAGCGTCGGGTAGGTGGTACAGTGAAACGGGATCGGGAATGGGGGCCACGCTTAATGTGGCAAGCGGGTTGCAGGCCTATGCGCTGACGGATCGGGCCACCTGGCAGTCATTCGGAAACAAGGGCGACCTTGAAGTACTCGTCGAAGGTGATCCGCGCCTTTTCAACCAATACGGCATCATTCTGGTTAACCCGGAAAAGTATCCGGGTGTCAGGGCCGCTGCCGGGCAGCGTTTTATCGACTGGTTGACAGGGCCTGACGGGCAGGCCGCCATCGAGTCCTACCAGTTGGACGGACAACAGCTGTTCTTCCCAAACGCCAGATGAAAGCAGGCGCTCAGCCGCTGGCCCCGTTATGATGGACTGTTCCCATGCGGGACAGATCGTATCCGCCGAATTCGGTTGCTCGAGTGGAAAATCGTTCTGATCGCAGGAATCCCAGCAGCTTTTGCAGGGGAGCGTCAAAATAAGCGCGTCGCCAGATTGCAAGGTCCAGCCTCTCGGTATGCGTCGGGACAAAACCAAGATTGTAAAGCCCGGCCAAGGCCCCCAATCCGAATCCGACCTCGGCTTTGGCATCGTGCAGGGCCACAGCCAGTTCTTCCTCGGTTCGGGCGCAGGATGGCAGCGCGTCCAGATCATCCCGAGTGAGGCCGCAGGCGGACAGTTGTACGTCGAACAGATGTTGGCTTGCCGCACTATCCTGACGGAGTATGACCCGCCGCGCTTTCAGGTCACCAAATTCCCTGATGCCCGACACGCCTGGGGCCAGCAACAGACCGCGCTGTCTTTGCGCGATCTCGATAAGGACAACCGGTGCTTCGCCGAAGGTGTTGCGCATCGCCTGGGTGTTGAACCCGTTTTCTTCGTGGATATGCAACACGGCAGCCTGCGCGCTGCGACCTTTCAGGCGGTTCAGGCCGTCGAAAGACCCATCGTAATATGTTGCCAGACCCGATCCGCTTTCCCGCAAGGCCCAGTCCAGTAGGGGATCGTGACTTCCTGCGACAATCGGGGGAAGCGGCGGTTCCGCGACCTGCGGCCCGGATCGCGACGCGTTCAGCCAGGCGATGACCTCGGCCCGGGGGAACAGCAGCTTGCCCATCGCGCGCACGCAAGGCACTTCGCCCGAGGAGGCCAGATCATAGGCCTTCCGCTCACCAATGCGCAGCAGGTCGGCCAGTTCTTTTGTGGTCAGGTAGTGGGACATTCAGTCGAGGCGCACCGCGGAACCGGACCCTGCATCCGCAGCACTGAACCCGGCCTGTTTCAGAGCATAAGGCGCGCTGACAGTGATAACGACCATCGCCGCAACAGCGGCAAGAAAGGCTTTCATGGTTCCCTCCGGCTCAGTTTTCCGGTGCGGTGGCGTGGCGCAGAAAGTCGATCAGATCCACTCTGTCCTGTGACCCGGCGATCCGTTGCATCGGCATCTTCGATCCCGGAATGTAATGGTCCGGACCCTGATCGAACAAGGCATTAATTGTGTCCTCATTCCAAACGATATCAGAGTCTTGCAGCGTGTCCGAGTAGAAATATCCGGGCAGGGTGCCTGCCTGCCGGCCAAACACGCCGTGCAAAGTCGGTCCGGCCCGTCGTTCACTGTCGGGGGTCAAGCTGTGGCAGATCGAGCATTTTCGGGCAAACTGGCGTTCGCCATTGCTCATCTCATCCGGGTTTTTTAGGAAGCTGGGTTCGGCTGCCGCCATTTGTTCCTGATCCCCAAGGGCGGCGACGGGCCAGCTGTACATCGCCTCGTCAATGCCGCCGGCATGGATGTTCTGACCGTCCGACGAGAAGGCCAATGCCCAAACCGGCCCGCGCAAGGTTGCACGGAAATCCTGTGCGATGCGCCATTCGACCGTGTCGATCACCATGATGTAACCTTCGCCGTCGCCGACCGCCAAAAGGTTGCGATCGGGACTAAGCGCCAGCGCAAGGATTGGACGGCGGTCGAGCGTAAAGTCGCGTTCTTCGTCGGTTGTCAGGTCCAGGATGCGCGTCACACCGTCCACGGCGCCATAGGCGATCCAGTTGTCAGTGGAGTTCAGAACCAGTTCGTTAATACCGAACCCGTGTTCGACCATCCGGTCAGTTTCCTGTCCACTGGCAACGTCCCAAACGCGCAATGTACCGTCCATGCCCGCCGAGTATAACGTGGCCCCATCCGGCGAAAAGGTAACGGCATTCACACCGCTTCCTGCCTGAAGTGTCAGCGAGGCCGAACCATCTTCTGGCCAAATCCCGATGGTTCCGTCCCAACTGGCCGTGGCCACATGCGTCTTCGAGGCGGCAAGCCCAACGATCTTGCCTTTGTGTTGGCCGACGATCTCTCCGTCTGGCCACCGACGCAGCGTGAAATCGTCCCCGGCGGAATAGACAGCACGGCCGTTGAAGGCGACGGAATTGACGGCGGCCTCGTGCCCTTCAAGCCATTCCGGCTTGCGGTCCGACCACAGCCCGACCGAGTTGTCGAAACTGGCAGTCGCAATCCGTCCGTCCGGCGCAGTGGCGATCCCCATGATCGGCCCGCCGTGACCCTTGAGCGTGAAAAACTCGGCCAAAGCCGGGAAGGGGATCAGGGCCAGTGCTATGACCAGCTTGCGCATCTATTCCGCGGGCGAGGCCGCTGCCTTGCCAGCCTCTTTTTCCTGGACGTCTTCCAGCCACAGCGAATGATGCTCGCGGGCCCATTGTTCCTCGACCTCGCCCGTGCCCATGGCGTCGAATGCGCCCTCCATGCCGACCGAGCCCAAGTAGATATGGGCGATGATGATGGCGATGAACACATACGCGACCATCACGTGCCAGACTTGGGCATACTGCATTTCTTCCTGCGGGGACATCTGCTCGGGCAGGGTCAGGCCCAGCATTTGCGGAAGCCCGGTCGCGTTGGCGACCGAGAAGGTCTTTGCGAACATCGGCAGTTCAAAGGGGAACAGAAGCGACAGACCGGACAAGCTGATTGAGACGCCAAGCAGGATACAGGTCCAGAAGATGATTTTTTGGCCTGCGTTGAACTTCCAGGCGGGCGGGTGACTGCCTTTGGAAAACAGGCCTCCTCCGGCAGCTAGCCATTTCAGGTCGGTCCGGTTGGGGATATTGTGGGCGATCCAGTTCACCGTGACGATGATCAGGCCAAGCATGAAAGCCCAGGCGAGGTTGTTGTGCAGCCATTTGCACCCTTGAGCAATCGTTGCAAACCCTTCCTTGCCGACAAGCGGGATCAGGAAGTCGCGGCCATATAGAGTCAGCAGACCCGTAACGCCAAGGATCAGGAACGACCCGGCAAACAGCCAATGGCCAAACCTTTCAAATCCATTGAAGCGCGTCACCGTGCGGCCGGTCCTTTCGCCGTCGATGCGGATTTTCCCGCGGATCAGGAAAAACAACACGATGACCGCCAGCATTCCGCCCACGATATAGGTTCCGTATTCGCGCAGCGGTCCGGTTCGAAAGTTCAGCCACCACATACCGCCGTCCTGGATCAGTACTCCGGCTGCAGGCCCTTTGGACGACACCGTCACGTCTGCCGACCCATAGCGAAGGGCGCGATAAACATCGCTGTCCGAGGCGACGCCGCGCGTTCCCAACTGGCCAAGCAAGCCTTCGGCGTTGCCTTGGCCGGTATTGTCCGAGCGATAGCTGTTATCCACCTTTTCACCGCGCTGACGCGCCAGGATGTCTTCAAGCGTTGTCGCGCCGCCAGTCTCTGACCTGTCGGCAGGGGCAGGGGCTTCGGTTTCACTTGATTGGGCGACGACGATCTGGGCCATCGAGAATGTCAGCAGCAATACGGTGAGCAAGCGGAACATCTGAACCTCGGTCAAAATCCCTAGTCAGACGACCCGGCGCAGCGGGTCGTCTGTTTGGTTCAAGAAAACGGTTTTATCCGTCTTTCTGGTCGTAGGCCGTGCCCCAACCCCAGGCGCCCGAGCCAAAGCCACGGGCGACGACGCGCTCGCGGTAGATGGCCGAGACCACATCGCCGTCACCGGCGAGCAGGGCCTTGGTGGAACACATTTCGGCGCAGATGGGCAGTTTGCCCTCGGCGATCCGATTGCGACCGTACTTGGCGAACTCTGCGGTCGAGTGCGTTTCCTCGGGGCCGCCGGCGCAGAAGGTACATTTGTCCATCTTGCCGCGCGATCCGAAGTTGCCAGCCTGCGGGTATTGCGGCGCGCCGAACGGGCACGCGTAGAAGCAATAGCCGCAGCCGATGCACAGGTCCTTGGAGTGCAGGACGACGCCTTCCTCGTTCTGATAGAAGCAGTCGACCGGGCACACCGCCATACACGGTGCATCCGAACAATGCATGCAGGCAACCGAGATCGAGCGTTCGCCCGGATTACCGTCATTGATCGTCACCACCCTGCGGCGGTTGATGCCCCACGGCACCTCGTGTTCGTTCTTGCACGCGGTCACGCAGGCGTTGCACTCGATGCAGCGTTCAGCGTCGCAGAGAAACTTTGCTCTAGCCATTATCGTCCTCCTTACGCTGCCCAGATCTTGCAGAGAGTACACTTGGTCTCCTGCATCTGGGTCACTGAATCATAGCCATAGGTCTGGGCGGTGTTGGAACTTTCACCCAAGACATAGGGATCGGCACCAGCAGGGTATTTCGCCCTGAGGTCTTCGCCCTGGAAATGGCCGCCGAAGTGGAAAGGCATGAAGGCCACGCCGGCACCGACTCTGTTGGTCAGCATCGCCATAACCTTGACCTTGCCACCTTCGGGACCTTCGACCCAGACCTGTGATCCGTCACGAATACCAAGGTTGTTGGCATCGCGCGGATTGATCTCGACGAACATGTCCTGCTGCAGCTCGGCCAGCCACGGATTCGACCGCGTCTCATCACCGCCGCCTTCATATTCGACAAGACGACCTGACGTCAGGATTATCGGGTAATCCTTTGAAAAGTCGTTCTTCTGGATCGAAGCATAAAGGGTGGGCAGGCGATAGGCATGCCGGTCTTCGTAGGTTGGATAGTCCTCCACCAGATCGCGCCGGTTCGTATAGAGTGGCTCGCGATGCAGCGGGATCGGATCCGGGAAGGTCCAGACGACAGCGCGGGCCTTGGCGTTCCCGAAGGGCGCACAGCCATGAGCGATCGCGACCCGCTGGATACCGCCGGACAGGTCGGTCTTCCAGTTGGTCTCTGGTCCCGCAACGGCGTCGATAGCCGCGCGTTCCTCAGCGGTGAGGTCACCGTCCCAGCCAAGGTCCATCAGCATCTGCATCGTGAACTCGGGATAACCGTCCTGGATTTCCGATCCAACGCTATAGACACCTTCGGCCAGCAGGTTATCGCCGTCGCGTTCTACGCCAAAACGGGCGCGGAAGGTCAGGCCGCCTTCGGCCACCGGTTTGGACATATCATACAGGTTCGGTGTCCCCGTATGACCCATTTCCGGTGTTCCCCAGCAGGGCCAGGGCAGGCCATAGTACTCGCCGTCGTTGGGTCCGCCAATGGCTTGCAGCGTGGTTCTGTCGAACGTGTGCTGGTTGGCCATATGGCTTTTCAGACGTTCCGGCGACTGACCGGTGTAGCCGATGGTCCAGAGGCCCGAGTTGAACTCACGGGTGATGCTTTCAACATTCGGCGTTTCCGGGTCTTCCATCTCGATATTGCGGAAGAACCGATCCGCCCAGCCGAACTTGTTGGCGAACTTGGCCATGATGACCTCGTCCGGAAGGCTTTCGAACAGCGGATCAACCACCTTGTCGCGCCACTGCAGCGAACGGTTCGACGCCGTGACCGAGCCACGGGTTTCGAACTGCGTGCAGGCGGGCAACAGGTAGACCCCATCGGTGCGGTCATGCAGAACGGCCGAGACGGTGGGATACGGGTCGATCACGACCAGCATGTCCAACTTCTCCATCGCCGTTTTCATCTCCGGGCCTCGCGTTTGCGAGTTCGGAGCGTGACCCCACAGAACCATGGCACGGACGTTGTTGTCCTGATCCATGTTCGCCGGGTCTTCCAAGACACCGTCGATCCAGCGGGAGACCGGGATGCCACGTTCGTTCTGAAGTGGTTTGTCCTTGCCTTCCTTGTCCTTGATCGTGGCGAACTGGCCAGCCAGCCATTCCGGTTCTTCACCCCAGACGCGGGCCCAATGGCCCCAGGCGCCGGCTGACAGGCCATAGTAGCCGGGCAGGGTGTGTGACAGAACACCCAGGTCCGTCGCGCCCTGCACGTTGTCATGGCCGCGGAAGATGTTGGTCCCACCACCCGAGGTGCCCATGTTACCCAAGGCAAGCTGCAACACGCAGTATGCGCGTGTGTTGTTGTTGCCGTTGGTGTGCTGCGTACCGCCCATGCACCAGATCACGGTGCCGGGACGGTTGTTGGCCATGGTCCGCGCAACGCGCTTCAACTGCGAGCCCGGAGTACCGGTGACGCGCTCGACCTCATCCGGGTTCCACTTGGCAACCTCTTCACGGATCTGGTCCATGCCCCAGACACGGGTGCGGATGAACTCTTTGTCTTCCCAGCCGTTGTCGAATATGTGCCACAGGATACCCCAGATCAGCGCAACGTCTGTGCCGGGGCGGAAGCGGACATATTCATCTGCATGCGCCGCGGTGCGCGTAAAGCGCGGGTCGCAGACGATCAGCGGCGCGTTGTTCTGCTCTTTCGCGCGCAGAACGTGCAGCAGCGAGACTGGGTGCGCCTCGGCCGGGTTGCCGCCGATGATGAAGATGGCCCGGGAATTATGGATGTCGTTATACGAATTGGTCATGGCGCCGTAGCCCCATGTATTCGCAACACCCGCAACAGTGGTTGAGTGGCAGATACGGGCCTGATGGTCCACGTTGTTCGTGCCCCAGTAGGCGGCGAACTTGCGGAACAGATAGGCCTGTTCGTTGTTATGCTTCGCGGACCCCAGCCAGTACACGCTGTCCGGCCCGGATTCCTCGCGGATGCTCATCATGCCGTCGCCGATCTCGTTGATCGCTTCTTCCCAGCTGATGCGCTTCCACTCGCCGCCTTCCTTTTTCATTGGATACTTGAGGCGACGCTCGCCATGGGCATGCTCGCGGACCGAGGCCCCCTTGGCGCAGTGCGCACCCAAGTTGAACGGGCTGTCCCAACCGGGTTCTTGCCCGATCCAGACACCGTTCTGCACTTCGGCGACGACTGTACAGCCGACCGAACAGTGGGTGCATACGGATTTGATATTCTCAACGGCCTGGTTTGCCGCTGTCTGGGCGCTGGCTGGCGTCACGGTTCCACCCGTGGCGCTGATCGCGGCAAGGCCGCCGATCGTCAGGCCCGAGCCACGCAGGAATGCGCGGCGATCGACGGTTTTTTCGCCGACCTGGGACAGGATACTTGTCCGCTGGGGGCGTCTCGCAACCCCGTTGGTCTTTTTCCTAAGCATTGTTTTCCTCCCTTGCTGGCCATGTGAGCCATGGCTGGCTTGGTACTGCTGAAGCCGACGTCAGGGCCAATCGCAACCGTCAGTCGGGTGTGACGTCGTCCGGATCAGACCCGGGCGCTGTCGTCGCGGCTCAGAAGCGCGCGCTTTTCAAGTATGCGCGCGTATGCGCTGTGTCCTGAATCCGGGTCTCGTCCGTCGGCAGCTCGGCTGCCTCGGCTTTCCCGGTCAAGCTGGCGGCGGCAACGGCAGCGGGTGCTGCGGTACCAGCCAGTTTCAGGAAATCGCGGCGTGTGGCGCCGTCTTCCTTGGTCTTGCTCATGGGCTCCTCCTTCCCAATTGCGATTTAGCGCCGTTTGGGGCGCTGGCGAATGGCAGCAAGCTACGCCGCCATCATCCGGAAAGCCTCCCGCTCGATCTCCATGAAAATCCGGCCGGCTGTCCCGACCGAGGCATAGAGAACCGAAGCTTCGGCGGCTTCGAGATCCGAATAGAAATGCATGGCCCATGGGCCGATGTGCTTGTTCCAGAACACCTTCTGGTCCTCCAGCGTGGCGGGCGCGCCAAAGCGTCCGACAATCATGCCCGCCATCATCTCCATCAGCGACGCGATGTTGTCTTCGGGTTCAAACACATTTTGCGCCCGCGTAATCCCACGCGCTGCCATGTCGTTGCGCAAATGGGCCAGTGGTTTTTCGTTCAGGAAACCTGTCAGATAGAAGCTGGCATAAGGCAGCAACTCGCCCCGACCCAACCCGATGAACAGCGCATTGAACTCCCGTTCCGCCGCTGCGGGTTTGGTGACTTTGGCAACCCTTGCCATGGCCTGAATGGCCTTGCCCAGTTCAGTGTCGTCGCCACCCAATCCGGCCATCTGATCCAGCAGCAACTGATCCGGCGGGCCCGCCAACAGCAGACCAAGAAAGTTGTAGAAATCCGCGCGCAGTCGGTCTTCGGCCGAGACATCCAGGTTTTGCGCGTTGCTTGCGGTCATTGGGTTATCCTTCGAATTCAAACGTCATACGGCGCGGGGCAGGGGTTAGTTCGGCATCGTCGGGCGTATCGCTTTGTGCGATCTGCACAGGTTCCGGTCGCGTGTCGTCATCGAATGCGGGTTCGTCCCGGACCTCGGTGATCACCTCGTTCTCGCCTTCGGGTGGACGTTCTTCTTCTTCATCATCTTCGGCGGCCAGCGCCTCGACATGGGCCAGCATACCTTTGCCGACCTGATAGGCCGTCTGAATATTCTCGATGACGCATGCGGCGTCCGTATAGTCCTCACCGTAGTCGACCAGCCCGTCCACATTGGCCAGAACCGGATTCAATCGCCACAGGCGTCGCAATGCACGTCGGCGGAGGCGGTCGGGGACGGCCTGGGCCATGAACCCTGAAATGTCGTCACCGGGTTTCAGATCATCCGGGTCCGGCAGATCGAATGCGGCAAGAATCTCCGCATCTGACTTATCTTCCAGCTCTGCCTGCTGTTCTGCCACTTTCTGCGCTTCGGACGAGATGCGTTCAGCCTCGGCTTCAGCCTGAACGGCAGCCTTGCGGCGGGACCAGAAATCGCGCACTTCCGTCATTGCACGATCCTCCGCGGCGCACGATACACGTCCGAGGCCTGCCGAATGCGCGCATCCCCTTTTCCATCTTCCACCAGATCGGTCCGTTTCTTGTCGCGGCGGCGTTTGACGAACACCTCATCCCGGTGATGTTGCAGCGTAAAGTCGCGCACCCACGCAATCAGACCCTCGCTCATGGGGATTTTTTCGACGATCTCTTCTCCGGTATCTGCATAGTCCTGACCTTCAAAAGGAGAAGCCGTGATCAGAACCGCATTCAACGGATGATCTCCGTCAAGCTCGTCCCGCAAGACCAGATAGACGGACGGTTGAATGTCAGACAGGTTCACCATGTAGGATTCGGTTTCGTCTGCCCAGAGCGTCAGCGGAAGGGTGGCTGCGTGGTACTCCACTGCTTCCCCCTCGCGGCGCAATTCCTTCCAATCTGCAGGTCCTGCTCCGGGCAAAGCCGCCACAGCACGCCAACTCCACCGCGCCCAACGGGTCACACCCGGTGTTTTGCGCACAACAACGCCAACCGGCATTTCGATCTGATTTGCGGCCCTGGCCACCTAATCCTCCCCGAAAGGCTCTCCCCTGCCTTCCTTGGTGTCCACTATGGTACACAATACGGCTTTTCGCCAAGCATCTTATTGGAGCGAAACATGACAATTGATCACCACAAGTCTATTTTTTAACCAATTGGTAATGAATTTTGGTGTCCGGGCGAGGTTTATGCGGGGTCGATCCGTCGAATAAACCTTTCTTTGGTGCCGTGGACGTTGCCTCACTGCGCATACGGCTTAATGTGCTGAGGGTGGGAAAGCGATGGGGATGGACATGGCCATAAAGATGCTGCTTTGCGATTGCGCGAGAACCCAGTCGCTGGATGCGGATAAGGTGGCCTCGGCCTGCGATGTGTCGTGTTCCAAAATTCACAGCGCGCTGTGCACGCGGGAACTGGAAGCCGCCGCCTCTGCGCTGAAAGGCGACGATACGACAATCATAGCCTGCGGGCAGGAGCAGGACGTGTTTCGTGACCTTGCCGACGATCTGGGTGTTGAAACGCCCGGCTTTGTCGATCTGCGCGATCGCGCAGGATGGTCCGAACAGGGGCAGGATGCGGCACCCAAGATGGCCGCGCTGGCCGCCGAAGCACTGCTGCCGCAACCGATCACTCCCAGCGTCGATGTCGTTAGCGAGGGTACCTGCTTTGTCATTGGACCGGGCGAGGCCGCTTTTGCGCTGGCCGGGCGCTTGTCAGATACTTTGGCGATCACGGTGTTGGCCACCGATGACGCTGTACCGGTCTCCAGATCGTTTGACGTCGTGCATGGGGAATTGCGCACGCTGAATGGGGCGCTTGGTGCGTTCTCGCTGAAGCTGGACAGGTTGAGGCAGTTGAAACCCGGCGGGCGGGGCGCGTTCGGTTGGACCGACGCAAAGGATGGCGCGCGATCGGTCTGCGACATTGTGATCGACCTGACCGGCGGCACCCCATTTGTTCAGGCCCCGGCCAAGCGCGAAGGCTACCTGCGCGCCGATCCGCGCGATGCGCTGGCCGTCGAAAGGGTGGCGTTTGATGCGGCGCAATTGGTTGGAACGTTCGAAAAGCCGCTCTATGTTCGTCTCGATGAAACCCTTTGCGCCCATTCCCGGGCGGAACAGGTGGCTTGCACGAATTGTCTGGACATTTGTCCGACGGGTGCAATTACTCCGGCCGGAGAACACGTCGCAATAGATCCGATGATCTGCGCCGGATGCGGCGAATGTTCATCGGTTTGCCCGTCGACGGCGATCACCTACGAGGATCCGCCCCTGGCCGCTTTGCTGTCCCGGATGAATGTCCTGGCGCGCACCTACCGAAGGGCCGGAGGCATCGCTCCGCGTTTGCTGGTTCACGATGCCCATGGGGCCGAGATGATCCGGCTTGCTGCCCGGTTCGGTCGGGGCTTGCCTGCGGATGTGATCCCGCTGGAACTGAACGTGATCTCGGGCTTTGGTCATGCGGAAATGCTGGCCGGTCTGGCCCACGGTTTTGCACGAGTCGATGTCCTGCTTTCGCCAACGACCGAAAAGGACGCGCTGGACAAGGAACTGATGCTGGCGCAGGCCATTGCCGATCCCGAGTGTCTTGGTGTGATTGATGAAGCTGACCCGGATGCACTGTCTGACCGTCTTTACGATCAGCATGTCCCGCAGGCTTTGACCGATCCGGTCCTCCCCTTGGGAAATCGTCGGCAGGTCGCGCGACTGGCAGCGCAGGCGCTGAACCCTGGCGCCGATGAGCCGATCACTTTGCCACAGGGCGCGCCATATGGGGCCATTGCTGTTGATACGGATGCCTGCACGCTGTGTTTGAGCTGCGTGTCGCTGTGCCCGTCCGGCGCATTGGTCGACAACCCGGATATGCCGCAACTGAATTTCCAGCAGGACGCGTGTTTGCAGTGTGGCCTGTGTCGGACGATCTGCCCCGAAAAAGCGATTGCTCTGGTCCCGCAGCTGGACCTGAGTGACAAGGCCCTGTCTCAGCAGGTGTTGAACGAGGAAGAACCCTTTGCCTGCGTCGAGTGTGGAGCGTTGTTCGGTGTGAAGTCCACGGTCGAGCGTATTATGGACAAACTGTCGGGAAGCCATCCGATGTTTGCCTCATCCGAACAGGCGCGGATGATCCAGATGTGCGACAATTGCCGTGTAAATGCGCAGTTTCAGCACCAGGACAATCCCTTTCAATCCAGCCCAAGGCCGCGTGTTGTCACCACCGAGGACTACTTCTCGAAGCGAAAGGATCACTGATGCTGCAGTGGCGCGCCCAGATCGGCCGCGCGGATGTTCGATACGAAGGCGAGGATGGCCTCCAAGTCCTCCAGCGTGATTTCGACCGGGTGAATGGGCGAGGGCCGGGTCGGATCGAAAGGAGGTGTCAGCCCTGCGATCTGGGTGAACGAAGGGTGCGGGTTCAGCGCAAAGAAGGCTTCGAACCGCTCCGACCAGTCGGGCATGGCGCGCAGAACCGCAAAGGACGGAGTCGAGCCCAGACCGTTCATGCGGTTGCGCGGACCAATAACATGACACCTTCCGCAATGGGTAAACGACAGCTCGCGCCCGATTTCAGTGTTCGGGTTCGTTGCCTTTTCTTCTGCAGTTTCAACAGTGTCAAACTGCGTATCGAAAGGAGAGCCCTGATCCGGCACAAAGCTTTCGATCGTGCGCTTTCCAATGTCCGACAGCATCCAGTCCTCAAACCGGACCTGGCGGGGGTCATCCTGAATAAGAAGATGGTAGGTGACGCCATCCCGGGCAAAGACGGGCTTACCCGGCGGGGAGGCCGCCACAGACATTATCCCGTTTTCATCGGCGATAACCCGGATTCCGGTCTTGAGGGAAAAGCGCGGAAGAATATGTTGCAGTAGACCCGAGTCCCTCACCTGATCCGGAGCCGCAAGCCCAAGCGCCTCCTGCGATAACGAAGGGGTGGCAGACAGCGACAGGCTCAGGCACAAAAGGATGGCACGCATTCCCCAAGCCTAGCGGCGACAGGCGGATAGCGTCAAATAAACTGAAAAAGACGGAGACACATGCAATGACAGGCGATACCCACACTATGGGGCGGAACAAGGAAACAGATGCATGAGTGTTCGTGACGCGGTTCTGGCGAACCTGAAAAAGATCACAGATCCGGTTTCGGGTCAGGACATCGTCAGTGCAGGTGTGGTGCGTGCCCTGAATGTCGAAGGTGAAACCGTTCGTTTCGTGCTGGAGATCGACCCGAAACAAGCCGAGCGGATGGAGCCGGTGCGTGCCGCCGCCGAACAGGCCGCAAAGATGGTCGAGGGTGTTGAAAAAGTATCCGCGATGATGACCGCGCATTCCGAAAAGGCGCCGCCGGATTTGAAGCCGAAACCCAAGCCTTCGCAAACGGGGCCACAGCCGGTTGCGGGTGTTGACCGGATCATCGCCGTGGCATCGGGCAAGGGCGGGGTCGGTAAATCGACGGTTTCCGCCAATCTGGCCTGCGCACTGGCCGCCGAAGGTCGCCGTGTTGGACTGTTGGATGCGGATGTTTACGGGCCATCGCAGCCGCGTATGCTGGGGGTTTCCGGACGACCGGCAAGCCCTGACGGAAAAACGATCCTGCCGTTGCGCAATCACGGTGTCACCATGATGTCGATCGGCCTGATGACCAACGAAGGGCAGGCGGTCGTGTGGCGTGGTCCAATGCTGATGGGCGCGCTGCAGCAGATGATGAACCAGGTGCAATGGGGTGCACTGGATGTGCTGATCGTCGATCTGCCGCCCGGCACCGGCGACGTGCAACTGACGCTAAGCCAGAAATTCCGGGTGGATGGCGCCATCGTAGTGTCAACTCCGCAGGATGTGGCGCTGATCGACGCCCGCAAAGGCATCGACATGTTCAATCAGCTCAAAACGCCCATCGTGGGGATGATCGAGAACATGTCGACCCATATCTGCTCGAATTGCGGACATGAGGAGCATGTATTCGGACACGGCGGAGTGGCCTCCGAAGCCGCGGCGCTGGGCGTTCCGCTGCTGGGGGAAATTCCGCTGCATCTGGATATTCGCGTCGCAGCCGATGGCGGTGCGCCGATCGTGGTCAGCAAGCCAGACAGTCCGCAGGCCGAGGCGTTCCGCAAGATCGCTCGCGACATGATCGCCAAGGGCCAGGCATGACCGAGCCGGTCTTCCCCCCATTGCTGACCGGACATCCGGTTCAGGGCGGGGAAGACCCGTTTGAGCGCGCGCAGGCAATGGCTGCGCTGGGCTGTGACGCAGGCGCGGTCGTTTACAATATTCAGGAAGACCGTCTGCGGGTTGCGATTGTCTTCGCGCCCGAGGTGCCGCTGCTGGACGCAATGGCAATGCTTCCGTTGTGCGCGGTGGGTTTTCAGAACGCTTTGGGCGCGCTGGCCCCGCCCGAGGTTGCCGTACATCTGGGCTGGGACGGTTTGGTCTGCGTGAACGGGGCCCGGTGTGGACAGTTCCGGGCCGCTGCTTCTGCCAATAGTTCGGAAGAAGTCCCTGACTGGTTGGTGATAGGGTGGGAACTAGCCTTGTTGCAGACAAGCGATGCACCCGGGGAAAATCCTGATGTCACCGCGCTGTATGACGAAGGCTGTGCCGAAGTCGGCCCGGTGCAGTTGGTCGAAAGCTGGTCGCGTCACATGCTGACATGGCTCAATCGCTGGCAAGAGGACGGCAACGGCTCGTTGCACGCAGAATGGATGGGACTTCTGCGCGGCGTGGGTGAGTCGATTGAAGAACAGGGCGTGTTCCTTGGCACGGATGAAAGGTTCGGTATGCTGATCCGCAAGGGTTCGGACACTCAACTGCGCCCACTGACTGAGTTGCTGGAGGCATCCTGATGAAATTGGCCCGTGCCATTCACTTTGACGAAAGTGACATGAATGTCTTTCAGTCGCCTGCGCGCACCGGTGAATGGTGCATTTCGGGCGGGTTCGAGTTTTCGAACTGGGGGTCGGCTGATCTGGCAGGCAAGGCGCGGCAGGCCTTTGCCAACGGCTGGCTGGGGCTTGAGACATTCGGACGGGTGACATTCGTCGCCGTTACCAAGGTCGAACCATCCGAACTTGAACAGATCGCGCAGAGCCTCGCGGATCATTTCGTTCGTTTCTACGGAGCCCCGTCAATCGATGCAGCCCTGGGCGTTGCACAGGCCGAAATTGACCATATGTCCGGCCTGTGTGAAGAGCACGCGCCCAACACGCTGCTTACCGTTGCACGCGAGCTGACCGATTCAAGTGTTCATGAAGCGTTTCGCGTCATCGTTCCCCAAGATGCTGAACTTGAGGCGCTTGCCGTTCATGGGTCTCTGGACGAATAGCGTTCAGATCGTATCGACAAAACCACCGAACTGACCGCGTTTGAAAATCAGGCCCTGACCGGTCCGGTACATCGCGGTTTCGACGCGGCCCACCAAGATCAGGTGATCGCCCGCTTCGTGCCGGTCATGCAGATGGCAATCAAACCGCGCCAGACAGCCGTGCAGCTGGGGACGACCTGCAGGATCCGCGCTCCAGTCTGCGTGCGAGAAATCAAAGCCGTTTCGGGCAAACTTCAAAGCCTGATCCTGCTGCTCCTGCGCCATGACGTGGATCGAATAGTCCGTGCACGTGCTGAAGGCGTCAAAGCGGTTGGAATCCTTGGCAAGGCACCACAGAACCAGCGGGGGATCCAGCGACACCGAGGAAAAGGAATTCACGGTAATGGCGCGCGGCCCTGCGGCCTTGTTGGTCGTGATGACCGTCACACCTGTGCCGAAACAGCCCAACGCCTGGCGAAAGGCGTTGCTGTGATCCGGGCCGGGGGTGAAGGTTCTATCCGTCATTGCGCGCTCGTGTTTCAGACGCGCATCAGGTGCCATGAGCGGTCGGGTTTGTCCATGGAAAGGTGAAAATGGCGTGAATATTTACGCGTCAGTTCAGATCTTCCAGCAATCGCCCATGTTTGCGTGTTTCGACCAGAACATCGCCAAATGTCACCATCCCGCGTGCCCGAAGCATGGGCAGCATCTTGACCAGAGCCTCGGCCGTCGCGACGGCGTCGCCCAATGCCGTATGGCGCAGCGCCTCCGGGATTGTGATGTCCAGTCGCTCGCATAATGCATCCAGGGTGTGTGTGTCGCTGGCACCGAACAGCACAGCCGACAGCAGGACCGTGTCCAAAATCAGGTGGTTCCATTCCACACCCATGCGTTTCTCATGCCGGCGCATAAACGCCATATCGAACGGAGCGTTGTGGGCCACAATGACCGCATCATGAGCGAACTGATGAAAGACACGCCCAGCCTGGGCAATGTCCGGAGCCCCCTGGACCATGTGGTCGCTGACCTTGTGCACCTTGGTCGAAGCCAGAGGGATCGGAATTCCGGGGTTGACCAGCAAATCCAGATGCTCACCTTCGACGATCCGGCCCTTAACCACCCGGACTGCGCCGATCTGCACAACTTCATCCTTGTGCGGCAGCAGGCCCGTGGTCTCGGTATCGAACACCACGAAACACAGATCGGTCAGGGCGCGATGTTCGAATTCTACATCGGTGGCTCCGTCCAGCAGATCGAAATTGAAAACCAGCGGGCGGGCGGCCTCGGGCGGGATATTGGCGGCGCTGTCGTCGAAGATCAGCATGTAGCCGGGCGCATGGCCCAAGGGTTTCATACGCGCGGCATAGCTTTGGTTGCCATCAATGCTGGTCAGCGTACATGCGACCTCGAGCCCGGTCTTGCACATCTTCTCATACGCCGCTGTCAGCGGGTTCGGCTGCAGATACTCGAAAAGAGAGGCGTTCAGCCTAGGATGGGAAATCTGGGCCAAAACCTCGGCGGCCTGCGCGTCGTAGAGAACGATTTTATGGGTCGGACCAGCCAGCAGCATTGCCACCGGAATTTCCGTCAACAGCGCCGTAAGCTTCTGCTTTTCAGCCGCGAGATGAGCAGTTTCTGCAGCGACGGCTTCGGCGATATCAAGGGTTTTGTCAGTGAGCCGATCCGCAAGTCCTGCCGCTGCCGGGGCCAAATCCCCCAAATACCGCGCGGCCTGAAGGTCAAGGTCGCTGCTGACACCGGCATGCGCACGGGCGCGCAGCTCAGCCGACAAGCGCTCGATCGGTTTCGCGACATTGTCGTCAAACAACAGCCAGACGCCGACACTTAGCGCCAAAAGGCCAAAGGCGATAAGAATACCGGCAAAAACAAACGCATTGGCCAGGTCCGGGTTGCCCGTTCGTGCGTATCCGACCCACAGGGCTGCAATGCAGACGGTCAATCCGCCAAGTGCCAGCAGACAGAAGAACAGGAATACTCTCAGGCGCAGGCTCAGCCGGGTCAGCATGATCAGACCTCGCAGGTGGCTTCTATGACCGGGTCTCCGGAACCCGCCGCGATCCAGGTGGCATTCAGCAGCCGTCCGTCATCGGCGAATTCTGCACCGTCTGCCAGGTTGGCGCGGCTGTTTTCGGCGCAATTGACTGCAACGGGCAGTTTCGAAACCGGGGCCCAGCGACCGAAGAAGTATAAATCCACCAGGCGTTGCTCGGGAACCTGCGCGTTGGTGCGTACCGATACGGTATCGATCGCGGCAAAACGATCCACGAAGGGCACGGCATAGGTCCAAGGTCGATAGAAGGCGCGGCTTTCGACCACCTGCACGATTTCCATTCCTTCAGGCAAGGTTTCAAGCTGGCGCCCATACCACGAATATTCGCTGGCGATGGTCACTCCGATCATCCCGGCACCGGCGGCAACCGGCGCGGTCCAGCGGGGCAGACGGCCACCGGAAAGCTTGTTCAACAGCATTGCGATGCCTGCAAAAGCAAAACCTGCAAAAACCGTACCGATCAATTCAAGAAACATGGCTAACCTTTCTGACTCAGGCGCGTCTCGCCTCTTCTTCTTGTTCCAAATACGGTCGCCGAAAGCGATCCCATCGTACTCGTCTAACTACACTTAACCCAACATGCCCTTGCCGTGGCCTACCGCCGACTGCATCGTTTTTACCACGACAAAGGCATCGCGCAGATGACTTCGCTCAAAGTCGGACAAATCCGACGGGGGCAGGTAATTGTCGGGATCTTTCGCAGCCTTGATCTGCCGAACCTGATGTTCAAGCCGGGTTTCGGCAATCAGATCGTAGGCGTCCAGTAGATCCCGCGCACCAGCGGGGCTCAGCACGCCGCCGGCCTCGGCGGCTTTCAGGCGTGCACGTGTGTTGGCTTCGGTGAATTGCCCCTGCAGACTGTAAATCCGGGCCAGATCCACCACAGGCACGACTCCGTTGTGTTTCAGATCCAGCGTGTTTCTATGCTCGCCCGAACGGATCGTCGCAAAGCCGCGGAGCAGGCCCAATGGCGGCGTGTGCTTGAGCGAGTTGGAAATCATGTGGGCGACAAAGATTGAATTTGCGCTGGCCGCGCCGAGCGTATCTGCCTGAAGATCCGAGAACAGCTCGAACGCGCCGCCGATGGGGCGCAGGTCGAACATAACCGAGGCCAGCATCTGTGCCTCGGGGTTGGGTTTGGCGATCCAGCCCTTGAAATAGTCGCGCCAGACGCGGACTGGCTGACACCAGCGCGGGTTGGTGGCCATCATGTCGCCGGGGCAATAGAAATACCCGCAGGTGTCCAGACCGTCCGAAACAAATTTGGCCAGATCAGCAAAATATGGCATCTGCGCGTCCGTCACCTGATCATCCAACATCAGGCAGTTGTCCTGATCTGAAACACCCGTCTGTTCCTGCCGCCCTTGCGACCCGCACGCCAGCCACAGATAGGGAACGGGTGGCGGCCCAAGTTTGCCTTCGGCCAATACCAGCAAGCGCCGGGTGGCAGTATCGGCAATGTCGGTGATCAGACGGGTCACGATCTCGTGCCGGTTCCCTCCGGCAACCAACTGCACCAGAAGTTGAGGGATTTCGGCCGTCACCAGCGCCATCTCCTCGGCGGATTGGGCGCGGGCGATCCGACGCACGAGTTCGGCGGAATTGACGGCCTGATAGTGGGTCAGGTCCGTTTGCGTGACGATGCCGACAAGACGTCCGCCTTCGGAAATGGGAATGTGGCCGATGCCGCGCTCCATCATCACATGCAGAACGTCCGAGCCGATATCCGAGGGCGAAAGTGTGACCGGATTTACCGTCATGATCGACGAAACCGGCGTTGCTGCGGGCATTCCGTCTGCCACGAACTTGCTTGCAATGTCCCTAAGCGTGGCAATGCCCAGAAGGGTCTCGCCTTCGGTTACGCAAAGCGACGAGATATGCCTTTCCCGCATCAACTGCGCTGCCTTTTGAACCGGGGTGGAAGGTGGGCAAGTCGCAGGATCGCGTGCCATCAAAACGTCAATGGCGGTGGTTGCCAGACTTTGCGGAGTGGAGCGGTTGCCCCGGGTTCGGTTGAAGAATCTCGAGACCACATCATGATCGTCGATCAGTTGGCGCACCAGGGCGGGCGGCAGCAGAATCAGAACAGACGGCGTGTCCGCGCGCGCATGCGTTGCTGCCTTGCCGTCTTTCAGCAGCCCCCGCTCGCCGAAGGAGTTGCGTAGACCAAGGTGGGATACGACCGCGCCGTTTTCATCCGTGATTTCGACCTGTCCTTCGTAGATTACGAAAACACCAGGCAGGTGGGCGCCCAATGCGTAAACCGGGCTATTTGCTTCGACCTCATGAACCTCGATCTGCCGGGCAACGGCGTCCAGCGTATCCGAGGGCAAGGCGTCATAGGGGTGAACGGATTTCAGAAACCGGGTGATCTCATCATGGGACAGGGGCATAGGGTCGTCCTTGGCTTCTGAATGAAAAGCCCCGCCCGGTGGAATGCCGGGCGGGTACAGTGGATCGAAAGATGTGGTCAGCCATGGAGGGTACCGACCACATCAGGCTCACTTGTTCTGAGCTGCGCCCGCACCACGGGGAATGCGCACGCTTTCGACCAATTCGACGATCTCCGGCGGAGTCTCTTTGGTCATACCGGCGACGACGTAGGCAACGCCGAAGTTGATCATTGCACCAATGGCACCGAACGATGTCGACTTGATCGGACCCAACAGCGGGTCAGCATCGGTGAACGAGTTGGTGTCCGGAATGAACAGCCAGCCCTTGTGCAGGAAGATGTAGACCAAGGTCACGGTCAGACCTGCCAGCATACCAGCAACTGCGCCAGTGTTGTTGATGCGGGTCGAGAAGATCCCCATCATCAGTGCCGGGAAGATCGAGGCCGCCGCCAGACCGAAGGCAAGTGCCACGGTTTGCGCTGCAAAGCCCGGTGGGTTCAGACCCAGATAGGTTGCAACGACGATGGCCACGGCCATGGCGATACGAGCCGCCAGTAGTTCTCCTTTTTCAGAGATCTGCGGGTTGATCGCACCTTTGACAAGGTCGTGGGACACCGCCGACGAGATCGCCAGCAACAGACCCGCAGCGGTCGACAGGGCAGCCGCAAGACCACCGGCCGCGACCAGACCGATCACCCAACCCGGCAGGTTGGCGATTTCGGGGTTGGCCAGAACCAGGATGTCGCGGTTGAACTTGGTCAGTTCGTTACCGACCCAGCCTTTTTCTTCCGCAATGGCCTGCATGTCGGCATTCGCGTCATTGTAGTACTGGATCTTGCCGTCGCCGTTCTTGTCTTCCCAGTCCAGCAGACCGGTTTTCTGCCATGTCTGCATCCAGTCGTAACGTGGATCGGTGTCGATGTCTTCAACCGAAACAGCGCCACCTTCGATGCCACCGTTGGGCCACATCATGTCGGTGATGTTCAGTCGCGCCATTGCGCCAACCGCAGGGGCAGTCAGGTACAGCAGAGCGATGAAGACCAGCGTCCAGCCAGCCGACCAGCGGGCGTCAGACACTTTCGGTACGGTGAAGAAGCGCATGATCACGTGCGGCAGACCGGCGGTACCGATCATCAGCGACAGTGTGAACAGTACCATGTTCAGCGTGTTCGAGTGGTGGGCGGTATATTCGTTGAAGCCCAACTCGGTCACGATCGCGTCCAGCTTGCTCAGCAGAGGCTCTCCGCCTGCGGTGTCGCCAAACAGACCCAGCGCCGGGATCGGAGTGCCGGTCAACTGCAGCGAGATAAAGATCGCCGGGATCGTGTAGGCGGTGATCAGCACGCAGTACTGAGCGACCTGAGTGTAGGTCACACCTTTCATCCCACCGAAAACCGCGTAGGCAAACACGACACAGGCACCGATCAGCAGACCGGAAGTGTTCGACACTTCAAGAAAGCGGCCGAAGGCCACGCCAACGCCGGTCATCTGGCCGATAACATAGGTCACCGAAGCCACGATCAGACAGATCACCGCAACGATACGGGCGGTCTGGCTGTAGAAGCGGTCGCCGATGAATTCCGATACGGTGAACTTGCCGAACTTGCGCAGGTAAGGTGCAAGCAGCAGTGCCAACAGCACGTAGCCACCGGTCCAACCCATCAGGAAGGTCGAGTTGTCATAGCCGGTAAAGGCAATCAGGCCCGCCATCGAGATGAACGAGGCCGCGGACATCCAGTCCGCCGCTGTCGCCATACCGTTGGTGACCGGGTGAACGCCGCGACCGGCGGCGTAGAATTCGGATGTGGAACCCGCACGGGCCCAGATCGCGATGCCGATGTACAACGCGAACGACGCGCCGACAAACAGCAGGTTGATGGTAAACTGGTCCATGGGGGTTACTCCTCATCCACGCCGTATTCGGCGTCCAGCTTGTTCATGCGCCAGGCGTAGTTGAAGATCAGCACCAGAAAGACCAGAATTGATCCCTGCTGAGCGAACCAAAAGCCCAGGTCGGTGCCGCCAACAGCGATACCCGACAGCAGCGGACGCAGCAGAATGCCGAATCCGAAAGACACCAGCGCCCAGATCACGAGGCTGATGTAGATGAGGCGCAGGTTGGCCTGCCAATAGCCCTTATCGGCCTCGGCAGCCTGCGCGGAGTTTGTAGATTGATCCGCCATCGCGGGTTCCTCCTTCGCTTCGTCGTTGAGCGGCCCCTTGCCCAACTCCTCCAGTGCGTTGGGCCGCCTCTCGAATGCGCCGAACGCCGGGTGGCGTTTGGCAAAACTTCTCCGGTCCGCCAAGGCGGGTCCGTTGAAGTATTCTTTTGTTGGATCAGAGCCCCAAATTGGGCTTCACTTATCCCCTTAACTCATCACGTCGCCGACGATCTGTTCCAGATTACTGGCGATGTCTTCGATCCGGCCCATGGCGTTGGTCCGTTTCAAAACCTCATGACTTTCGTAGTAGTCGATCAGCGGAGCGGTCTGCGCATGGTAGGCTTCCAGCCGGGACGCAACGGTTACCGCATTATCATCGGCGCGGCGCTTGAACCCCGTGTGACCGCATTTGTCACACTTTCCTTCGACCGCCGGTTTCTTGAACTGATCGTGGTACCCCTCACCGCAGCCGGCACAGGTATAGCGGCCCGAGATGCGGGTGATCATCTCGGCATCCTCCACCTCAAGGCTGATCGCGGCGCTGACCTTCTGACCGTTTTCGGCCAACAGTCCATCCAACGCTTCGGCCTGAACCGTAGTCCGCGGGAATCCGTCCAGAATGACACCCTTGGCGCAATCCGGTTCCACCATCCGGTCGCGCAGGATGGCTATGACGATCTCGTCACTGACAAGATCGCCGGCTTCCATCACGGCCTTCGCGGCCTTGCCTGCCTCGGTTCCGGCAGCAACGGCGGCCCGAAGCAGATCGCCGGTGCTCAGTTGAACCAGCCCGAACTTTTCTTCAAGCATGCGGGCCTGTGTGCCTTTCCCGGCGCCCGGAGGGCCGAGAAGGATCAGAACGGCGGGTGTGGTGATCGTGGCAGCGTCCATCACATCCTCACTTGTTCGCGCGGTTTTCGATCAGGTCTTCGACGACCGACGGATCAGCCAGTGTCGAAGTATCACCCAAGCTGCCAAAGTCGTTTTCGGCAATCTTGCGCAGGATACGGCGCATGATCTTGCCCGAGCGTGTCTTGGGCAGGCCAGGCGCCCACTGGATCACATCCGGGCTGGCGATCGGGCCGATTTCGGTCCGGACCCAGGTCCGCAGTTCTTTCAGCAGTTCGTCGCTGGGCTCACGATCATTCATCAGGGTGACGTAGCAATAGATGCCTTGCCCCTTGATTTCATGGGGATAGCCAACGACAGCGGCTTCGGCGACGGCGGCATGCGCAACCAGAGCACTTTCTACCTCGGCCGTGCCCATACGGTGCCCGGATACGTTGATCACATCGTCAACGCGACCAGTGATCCAGTAATCGCCATCCTCATCACGGCGGCAGCCGTCACCGGTGAAGTAATAGCCCTTGTAGTCCGAGAAATAGGTCTTTTCGAACCGCTCATGATCGCCCCAGACGGTGCGCATCTGGCCCGGCCAGCTGTCCTTGATGCACAGAACGCCTTCGACCCCATTGCCCTCAATCTCAACACCGGATTGCGGGTCCAGAACCACCGGCACAATGCCGAAGAACGGTTTCATGGCCGAGCCGGGTTTCATCGCGTGTGCGCCGGGCAGGGGGGTCATCAAGTGGCCGCCGGTTTCGGTCTGCCACCAGGTATCAACGATGGGGCATTTCCCTTTGCCGACAACTTCGTTGTACCAGTTCCAGGCTTCGGGGTTGATGGGCTCGCCCACTGTGCCCAGAACGCGCAGGTCGCTCAGGTCGCATTTGTCGACGAATTCATTGCCTTGCCCCATCAGGGCACGGATTGCGGTCGGCGCGGTGTAGAACTGGTTCACCTTGTGCTTTTCGCAGACCTGCCAGAACCGCGAGGCGTCCGGAAATGTCGGCACACCCTCGAACATCAGCGTGGTCGCTCCGTTGGCCAGTGGGCCGTAAACAATATAGCTGTGGCCCGTGACCCAACCCACGTCTGCAGTGCACCAGTACACGTCACCATCGTGATAATCGAAAGTGATCTCATGGGTCATGGCTGCATAGACCAAATAGCCGCCGGTCGTATGCACCACGCCTTTGGGCTGACCGGTTGAGCCCGAGGTATAGAGAATGAACAGCGGGTCTTCTGCGCTCATCTCGGCGGGCGCGCAGTAGTCATCCGCTTCAAGCGCCATTTCGTTGTAGTCGTGGTCACGCCCATCCACCCATGTGGTTTGGCCACCGGTCCGCTTGACCACCAGACATTTCACGGTGTCCTTGCAGTGCAGCAAAGCCGCATCGGCATTCGATTTCAGTGGCGTCTTGCGGCCACCGCGCGGGGCTTCGTCGGCAGTGATCAGGACCTTGGCGTCGCAGCCATTGACCCGCGCTGCCAGGGCGTCCGGGGAAAAGCCTGCGAAAACAATCGAATGGATCGCTCCAATCCGCGCGCAGGCCAGCATGGCATAGGCGGCTTCGGGGATCATCGGCAGATAGATCACGACCCGGTCGCCCTTGCGCACACCCATTGATTCCAGAATGTTGGCCATCCGGCAGGTGCGGCGGTGCAATTCGGCATAGGTGATGTGCTGCGCTGCGTCGTTTGGATCATCCGGCTCCCAAATGATCGCGGTTTGATCGCCGCGTGTCGCCAGGTGACGGTCCAGACAGTTTGCCGAAACATTCAGCGTGCCATCGGCATACCAGTTGATCTTCACCGAGCCAAAGCTGTAGTCCACATCCTTGACCTGAGTATAAGGCTTGATCCAGTCGACGCGCTTGCCCTGTTCATCCCAGAAGGCAGCAGGATCACTGACAGAGGCTGCATACATTGCCGCGTATTTGTCAGCATCGATATGCGCACGGGACACGATTTCTGCGGATGGCGGATATGTTTTGGCATCTGCCTGGGCAGCGGTTGTCATACTGAGGCTCCTCCCTCTAGGACTGGATATTGATGAACCGATTTTGCCCGTCAAACAGGCAATGTCGACCCGTTTCCTCCCGATTGCGAATATACGGGGTTCTGAAAACAAATAAATAAATTGCCGTAGTTCCACGATTTGTTTGTAAACAAATTTCGCTATATGGTTAAAAAATGTAAAGAAACATGAAAAAGATAAAAAAAAGGTAAAAATAACAATGCCTACCGTGTAACTGTTTTCGAACTGCAGTTTTCCGGAAATTCCTGGATGCCTTTTGGATTCCCAATTCTTCTTTCGATTGTACCGGCAGGTCGCGCCCTGAAGGCGGCAACTCATCAGCGTCTGCGGGGTTGGCACATCCGGATGTTGGCGCTAGCTTTATGTCCAAGCGCTCTGACCAAGGGGCGCATCACAGGGAGAGATCACTATGAACAGGATGTTAAGCGCCGCCGCCGTCGCGGCCATTGGCGTGGCCTTTGCAGGCGAAGCCGTTGCGACCGAATGGAACGCCTCGGTCTGGGGCAAGCGCCGCGCATTTACAGAGCATGTTGAAAAGCTGTCCGAACTGGTTGCCGAAAAGACCGGCGGCGAGTTCACGATCAACGTCAGCTATGGCGGCTTGTCAAAACCCAGGGAAAACCTGGACGGGATCGAGATCGGCGCATTTGAAGTGGCGCAGTTCTGTGCGGGCTACCATAGGGACAAGAACAGGGCGATCACCGTTCTCGAACTTCCGTTTCTGGGCGTGAACAATCTGGACGAGGAAGTGGCGGTCAGCCACGCGGTTTATGACCACCCGGCCGTCAAAGAAGAAATGGCGCGGTGGAACGCCCGGATCATCATGACGTCGCCCATGCCGCAGTATAACCTTGTCGGCACGGGCGAGCCGCGCGACACTCTTGCCGCTTTTGATGGTATGCGCGTGCGCGCGACCGGTGGGTTGGGCAAAGCGTTTGAAGCCGTAGGGGGCGTGCCAACATCCGTGCCCGCCACAGAAGCGTTCAATGCGATGGAATCCGGGGTTGTCGATACTGTGGCATTTGCCCAGCACGCACACCTGTCCTTCGGCACCATCAACGAAGCCGACTGGTGGACGGCCAACCTGAACCCTGGCACCGTAAACTGCCCGGTCGTGGTGAACATCGACGCTTATGAGGCGCTTCCGGCAGAACATCGCGAAGCACTGGACAGTTCGATTGACGAGGCGATCGATCATTATCTGGCCAATTACGGGGCCCTGCTTGAAAAGTGGGACGGTGTTCTTGAGGAAAAAGGCGTTCAGAAAGTCATGATTGACGATGCCGTCCTGCAGGAGTTCCGCGCCAAGGCGGCAGATCCGATCCGCGAACAGTGGATTGCCGACATGACCGATCAGGGTCTGCCTGCGCAGGACCTGTACGATCTTGTTCAGTCGACACTGCAGCAGCAACGCGGCGGAAACTGATGTTATGAACCGGATGCCATCGGGCGTCCGGTTCTCTTCAACGACAAGGAAAAAGCAGGATGGCGGGACAGGCCACCGTGCTGGAGGATGGCAGCCGTCTCAGCCGTCTGGACCAGCATCTTCTTCGGGCAGAAAGACTGCTGGCCCTGATCAGCGGTCTGGCGGTTTTCTCGCTGATGGTTCTTGCCGTTGTATCGGTGAGCGGCCGGAATGCGCTTAACGCGCCATTGCCGGGCTATGTCGACTGGATTGAACAGGCGATGCCACTGATCGCATTCCTGGGCGTTTCCTACGTACAGCGAGATGGCGGGCATATTCGCATGGACATCGTCATCGCGCGTCTTCGCGGCCGGGCGCTTTGGTTCTTCGAGACGATTTCCGTCGTCTTGATCCTCGTCCTGATGATGGCCCTTGTCTGGGGCAGCTGGTCCCATTTCGAGCGGTCGTTCGATTTTGCCGCGCCGATGTGGAGCAGGGACAGTTCCATCGACATTGGTATCCCTCTGTGGCCGGCCAAACTGTTGGCTCCGGTGGCGTTCTCCGTTCTGTGCCTGCGTCTAGTTTTGCAGATCTGGGGATATGGGCGCGCGTTTGTTCTGGGGCTGGATCACCCGGTCGCTGTGCCTCTTATTCAGGACGCGGCCGCACAAGCCGCAGCCGAGGCCGATCAGTTCGAAGGGCAAGGCTGACTCATGGACACGATTGAAATCGGATTGTGGGTCACAGGCGGCCTGTTGTTTTTGGTGGTCACGGGAATGCGCGTCGCCTTTGCGGCGGGGCTGGCAGGGCTTGTTGGGCTGGTATGGATTTTCTGGGCCAAGTTCGGATATGACCCCAACCGCTTTGGCAAGGCGCTGACGGTGGCAGTGAAAACGGCCGGACAGGTGCCGCATTCCAAGGTGGCCTCGCACACGCTCAGCCTGATCCCGACATTCATACTCATCGGCTATCTGGCCTACTATGCCGGGCTGACCCGCGCCTTGTTCGAGGCGGCAAAGCGCTGGATTGCCTGGGTTCCGGGTGGCCTGGCGGTATCGACCGTATTCGCCACCGCAGGCTTTGCCGCCGTTTCGGGCGCGTCCGTCGCCACGTCTGCCGTTTTCGCCCGTGTTGCAATCCCCGAGATGCTGGAGGTCGGGTACAACAAGCGATTTGCAGCCGGCGTTGTCGCCGCCGGCGGGACATTGGCTTCCTTGATCCCTCCGTCCGCCATCCTTGTAATTTATGCAATCATCGTTGAACAGGACGTTGGCAAGCTTTTGCTGGCCGGGTTTATTCCCGGCGCGTTCTCGGCGGTCATCTATGGGGGCCTGATTGTCGGCATCGCCGTTGTGTTCAAATCAGTCGGCCCGCCGGTCACCGGCTTTACCTGGAAGCAACGTTTCGCATCGCTGCCTGGGGCAATGCCAATCGTCGCGGTGATCCTGATCATCATCTGTTTTGTCTACAACCCATTTGGCGAAAAAGCCTGGGGCACGCCGACTGAAGGCGGAGCAATCGGAGCCTTCATCGTTTTCTGCTTTGCCATCTATCACGGCATGCGCTGGGGTGAATTGAAGTCGGCGCTGCTGGAAACCGCCAAGCTGACGGCGATGATCTTTTCGATCATCTGGGGCGTTCTGATCTACGTCCGTTTTCTGGGTTTCGCCGATCTGCCCGGAGCGTTCTCCGACTGGATCACGTCGCTTGAAATGTCACCCATGCTGATCCTGATCTGCATCCTGTTGGCCTATGCCGTGCTTGGAATGTTTATGGACGCGATCGGCATGCTGTTGTTGACATTGCCTGTTGTATACCCTGCGGTAATGGCACTGAACGGCGGCGAAGCTGTCAGCGCTGCCGAGAGTGCTTTTGGAATGTCCGGCCCGATGTGTGCGATCTGGTTTGGAATTCTGGTGGTCAAAATGGCCGAGTTTTGCCTGATCACGCCGCCAATCGGGCTGAATTGCTTTGTTGTGGCTGGAGTGCGTCCTGATCTCAGTGTTCAGGATGTCTTCAAGGGCGTGACACCGTTCTTTGTGGCCGATGCCGTTACCATCGCCCTGCTTGTGGCCTTTCCGGGTATCGTACTCTATCTGCCGTCCCTGGCTGGTTGACCTGGGTTTTTGCGAGGCTCTGCCTCGCGCTCCGGGATATTTTTGGCCAGATGAAGTAACGGATCTTTAATCAAATTGTCGGATACGGGATTGGCGGTACAGGCAGGGATGCCGATGACCGCGCCAGGTGAAGCTCTCCGGACCAATGGTCGGAGAGCGGATCCCTTGTTCATCTGGCCAAAAATATCCCGGGGGAGTCGCCCGAAGGGCGGCGGGGGCAGCGCGCCCTTGACCATTGAAACCCCCAGCTGGTTTCAGGTTTCGGCGCGCATCAACATGCCATAGAGGTCACGTGGATCGTCGGGGTCCGCCAGCATGTCCAACGGCTCGAAGAAGTCTGTCTCTTCGATGGCGCGTTTGATGTAACGAAGGGCAGAAAAATCTTCGATCGCAAAACCGACACTGTCGAATAGTGTAATCGCCCGTTCATCCGTGCGCCCCTTGGCCTGGCCTGTCATCACCTGCCAGATTTCAGTCACGGGGTGGTCTGAGTCCAGGGCCTGAATTTCGCCTTCGATCCGCGTTTGCTCGGGGTATTCAACAAATATTTCCGAACGCAGCAGGATATCCTTGTGCAACTCGGTCTTGCCCGGGCAATCACCGCCGATTGCGTTTATGTGAACGCCGGGACCGACCATGTTGTCCGTCAGAATGGTGGCGTATTTCTTGTCAGCTGTACAAGTGGTGATGATCTGTGCGCCTTCGATGGCGTCTTCTGCCGTTTTGCAGGATACAACAGTCAGACCCTTGCCTTGCAGGTTTGCCGCGCATTTGGCCGTTGCATTCGTGTCGGTGTCATACAGCCGCACAGTGTCGATGCCGCACATTGCCTTAAACGCCAGGCACTGGAACTCGGATTGAGCGCCATTTCCGATCATGGCCATCGTCGTTGCGGATTTCGGTGCCAGATAGCTGCCGACCAAGGCAGAGGTTGCTGCCGTTCTCAGGGCCGTCAGCATGGTCATTTCAGTCAAGAGGGTGGGATAGCCCGTGTAGACATCCGCCAGCAACCCGAAGGCGGTCACGGTCTGCAGACCCTCGGACGTGTTTTTTGGATGCCCGTTCACATACTTGAAACCGTATGCCTCACCATCC
Source organism: Ruegeria sp. N11 (assembly GCF_056531525.1). NCBI lineage: Bacteria > Pseudomonadati > Pseudomonadota > Alphaproteobacteria > Rhodobacterales > Roseobacteraceae > Ruegeria > Ruegeria sp. N11. The sequence goes on along the minus strand of NZ_JBQFLX010000015.1, from coordinate 66,793 downwards.
GAAGTTGGCATCAATTCAATCACGCCATGGGGGGAATGGGCGGGGATTCGGGGCGTTTTGTCGAAGCTTTCCCATCGCTTGAAATCAGATTCGATCTGCGCGGCAATCTGCGTGATCATCTTTTCAAGGCCGATATGATGGACGAGGCGCATCATGTTGTCGACGGAAACAAAGGGCACAAGCGCCTTGTCAGAAGGTTGCATCGGGGTCTCCTATCGGCGGGACAGGTGAATGCCTGCGATCATGCAGCGCACGGATCCACCCGCTGTTTCAATTGTGGGAACCGAAAGCGGCAGTGGTTTTGCACTGGCTTCGATTATGGAAATCTGTTCGGGCGTCAGCGCTTCCAGCGCCCGGCTGGACAAAGCCAGGACCAGACCGTCTTGGCCAGCCAGCTCAATGGCGTTGCCCGCGAATTCCGCGATCTGATCGTGGGTAAGGTCGATGACTGCACGACCGGTTTCCTCCAGCCTGGCTTTGACTGTCGCGCGTCGCTCGGGGTCGGTGATCATGTCTAGGCAGATCAGCGCGTATTCGGTGCCGATACCCATCAGAACGTTGGTGTGATAGACATCGCGCCCTTGGGCATCTTTCGCTTCGAAAACAATAGGCTCATAGTTGAAGTGAGTGCAGAACCGTTCGAGCAGAACGGGGTCGGCGCGGTTTGATTTTACCGTGTAAGCAACCCGACCAATGTGATCCAGGACCATCGCGCCGGTGCCTTCCAGCGCCAGCTTGTCCTGTTCCAGTCCGGAATAGTCGATCACGTCCTGAACCCGGTATTCCTGTTTCAGCATCTCGATGACGTCGGAACGGCGTTCGCGCCGCCTTGAGGGAACGTACATCGGATAGATCGCGACATGCCCACCGGGATGGGTCGAAAACCAGTTGTTCGGGAACACACTGTCGGGTGTGTCCAGTTCTCCGTGATCGTCAAAGACGTGAACCCTGACACCTGCGGCCCGCAGTTGCGCGACTGCCTGATCATGTTCATCGCGCGCCGCAGATGAGGTTGCGGTCGCCGAACGGCTGGCAAGTGTCTGGAACGCATTGTCCCCGTGCGTTTCCGGGTTCGAGGCAAATGCATGCGGCCGGATCATCACGACGGCCGAAGGGGCTTGAAGCGACTGCATCAGAAACTCCGGGTTGGACGATCGAAGATGCGGCGACCGAGTAACGAGGCGGCCAGATCGACCATAAGTTTTGCGGTTCGGCCGCGTTCATCCAGAAACGGGTTCAACTCCACCAGATCCAGTGAGCGGACGAGGCCGCTTTCATGCAGTAGTTCCATCACCAGATGCGCTTCCCGTTCGGTCGCGCCGCCGGGAACGGTGGTGCCCACGGCAGGTGCGATGGCGGGGTCAAGAAAGTCGACGTCCAGCGAGACGTGCAGGATACCGTTTTCTGCGCGGACGCGGTCTAGAAAGGCCATCAGCGGTGCTTTGATGCCATTTTCGTCAATGCTGCGCATATCGGCCAGCATGGCGCGGTCCTGTTCCAGCGCGGCCCGTTCCGCCGGATCGACCGAGCGCAGGCCGATCATGCCGACACGGTTGGTGGGCACAGGTGCCGTGAGTGGCGGAAAAGCGTCAAACCCCTGGCGACCGGTGAAATAGGCGACCGGGGTGCCGTGCAAATTGCCGCTGCCGGTGCTGTCGGGCGTGTGAAAGTCGCTATGGGCATCCAGCCACAGAACAAAGAGGGGCTGTCCGATGCTGTGCGCGTGGGTTGCCATTCCTGCGACCGTACCCATCGAAAGCGCGTGATCACCCCCCATGAAGATGGGCAAACCTTGGCGGGCGCTTTCTTGCGCCGCACGGCCCAGCGCCTGGGTCCAACCGACACATTCGGGCAAGGCGAACAGGTGAGGATGCTCGGCGGTTGCGACGTCGTCCGGGCGGACATCACCGAGGTCCGACACGTTGTGGCCCAGATCCAACAGGGCCTTCTGCAAACCCGCGACGCGATAGGCATCAGGACCCATGCGGCATCCCTGCCGACGTTTTCCGGCGTCCATTGGGGCGCCGACAAGTATTATGTTTTCATTAGCCATGTGTTTGTCTAACCTTTCAACACGGCATCCCGGAAGATAGCAAAGTGCTCAAAAAGATACCCCGATACACAAACTGGTAAGGGACGATGGACGATTTGGATAGCAAGCTGCTGAACGCATTGCACCGGGATGCGCGCGCCTCGCTGTCGGAACTGGCGCAGATTCTGGGCGTGACGCGAACAACCGTCCGCAGTCGACTGCATCGCCTGAAACAGTCCGGAGAGATCGTCGGCTTTACCGTTCTGACGCGGCGCGATGTTGCGCAAAGCCCGGTTCGGGGACTGATGATGCTGGAAATCGAAGGCCGGGGAACCGAGCGGACCATGGCAAGGATCGCCGCCATGCGACAGGTAAGAGCAGTTCATACGACCAATGGCAGCTGGGACCTGATTGCCGAGATCGGGGCCGAAACGCTGGCGGAACTGGACGAGGTTCTGTTTCAGATCCGGCGGATGGAAGGGATCACGCGGTCCGAAACCAACCTCTTGCTTTCAACGCGGAAGGGGCGCGTCTGACCGGGTGGCGAACTTGCTGCCTGTAGCGCTTTGAATGGTAAGGAAATTGTGCCAAACTCCGCCTGGGCGATCGGGCAGGCTTTAGCGGCTTTAGTTCCGAATACGCGATTGGTTTGAAGCAGGGAATGTCGTGATGACCGTACAGGAAACAAGTGACGATTCCCGGGTTTTGCGGATGGCCGAGAAGGCTGCGGCCATGCTGGAAAGACCCTGGGTTCGTATCGCGGTTCCGATCCTTATCACGATCATTGCGCTGACCGTCCTGCACGAGTTGTCTTCGCATGTGAAATGGTCCGACGTTCAGACCGATATTGCGGGTACGTCCTGGAAGCTCATGTTTTTCGCGCTGTGCTGGACCGCATTCAGTTTTCTGTCGCTGTCCTTTTACGATGTGTTTGCGGTCAAAAGCTTGGCGGAAGACAAGGTTCCGCTGCCGGTCGCCGGAATGGCCGGGGCCAGTGGCTATGCTGTGTCAAACTGTCTGGGGTTTTCCTACATCACGGGAACCGCGATCCGGTATCGGATCTATGCGTCGCTTGGGTTGGATCTGGCCCGTGTGGCCGGGGTTATCGCGACCTCGTGGGTGGCCTTCTGGATGGGCATGGTCCTGATCCTTGGCATCTTGCTGACGTTGCATCCGGACGGGATATCTCAGGTTCTTCCGATCAGTGAAACGACCGAAACCGTAATCGGCCTGTGCCTGCTGGCCGGGTTGGCGGCTCTGTTTGTCTGGCTTGCCAGCGGCGGGCGCCGTCTGGCGTATGGTGGGTTTGGCTTCAACCTGCCCGGAGGAAAGCTGGCCAGCCTTTTGACGCTGGCGGCAGTAGGGGATCTGTTTGGCGCATCAATGACTCTGTATGTTCTGATGCCAGACGATCTGGGCGTCGGGTTTCCGTATTTCTTTGCCATCTATGTGGCGGCAATTGCCGTCGGTATCCTCAGCCACGCACCCGGCGGGATCGGTGTGTTCGAGGCTACACTGATCGCGGGTCTCGGCGCCTCTGGCCGATCGGATGTGATCGCAGCCTTGTTGCTGTATCGCGTGGTTTACACGTTTTTGCCCTTCGTCATCGCCAGCCTGTCCATTGCAGTGGCCTATGCGCTGACACAGCGCGACAGGATTGGCGGAGCAGCCAGTTGGGTCTACCGCGCTTTTCGCCCGATTGTTCCAATGGTTGCAGCTGGCGTTTCAGCAGTGGCGGGCGTTGTATTACTGGTGTCCGGCGCGCTGCCGTCCAATTCCCAAAGCCTTGGCGCGTTACGCGAGGTATTGCCGCTTTCGTTCGTCGAAGCCTCGCATCTGGCGGGCAGTGTGGTTGGGGTTCTGCTGATCCTCGTATCACGCGGCTTGTTCCGTAAGCTCTATCGCGCCTGGGTCGTCGCGATGGTTCTGATGGTGGCCGGGTTCATCGCTTCGCTCACCCGCGGCCTGGATATCCATGAAGCGCTGAGTATGGTGGTGACCATTGCCGTTCTTGCCGTGTTTCGCAGCGCGTTTTACCGGGTCAGCGGCGCGTCGGTTTTCCGTCTGAATATTCCATGGCTGGTCAGTGTGCTGGCACTGATGGCGGTGATTTTTTGGATCGGTTTGTTCGCGTATTCGCACGTTGAATATCAAAACGCCCTGTGGTGGGAGTTCGCCTGGAACGGCGATGCCTCGCGTTTTCTCAGGTCCAGTCTGGTGGTCGCGGTTATCCTTGGGGTGGTGGCTGTCAATTCCCTGTTCGGGCGCGAAATCCCGGTTCCGGTGCGAACCGAAATACCGGAGGCGGTGGAACGGCTTGCGTTGCAAAGCGAAGACACCGAAGCCCAGATTTCATTGACTGGCGACAAGCAGTTCCTGATTTCGCCGGATGAAACCGCGTTTCTTGCCTATGCCGACACCGGAAACGCGTTGATCACCAAGGGCGAGCCTGTGGGCGATGAGACCGCGGGTCAACAACTGATCTGGCAATTGCGTGAACGGGCGGACCGCGAGGGCAAGCTGTGTGCTTTCTACAGTGTTTCGACCAAATACTTGCCAACCTTTCTGGATCTGGGCCTTTCGATCCTGAAAATTGGCGAGGTCGCGCGGGTTCCGCTGCAAGGGTTTTCGCTGGACGGCAAGTCACGTAAGCGGTTTCGTCAGGCCAAGAATAGGGCCATACGTGATGGCTATGTGTTCGAGATCATTCCGAAGGAAGACCTGAAACCGGTCTTGCCGGAATTGCGTGAAATCTCGGATCACTGGCTGGCCGGTAAGGCAGGCGAAGAGAAGGGCTTTGCCTTGGGAGGTTTCGACGACGATTACCTTTCGTATTTCGATCACGCCGTTCTGCGCAATGCCGAGACGGGCAGGATCGTGGCCTTCGCCAATCTGTTTCAGGGCGGGAACAAGTCTGAACTGTCGTTGGACCTGATGCGTTATGAGCCTGACAGCGCCAGTTTCGTCATGGATGCTTTGTTCGCCGAGATGATGGTGTGGGGGTCCGAGCAGGGGTTCCACTGGTTTTCGCTCGGGGCTGCGCCGTTTTCAGGGATCGAAAACCGGCAACTGGCTTCGCTCTGGAACCGGATCGGGGGGTTTGTTTACGAACACGGCGAGCAGTTCTATCACTTCGAAGGCCTGCGCGCGTTCAAACAGAAATTCGACCCCGAGTGGAGCCCGAACTATCTGGCAAGCCCCGGCGGGCTGGCGGCGCCACGCATCCTCTACGAGGTGAATATTCTGATCTCTGGCGGGTTGCGGGGGCTGACAAAATAGAACCTAGTTCAGGCTGACACCGGTCGGGGTCTTTTCCAGCAGATCACCCCAGTCGGTGCGGTATGCCATTTCGGCCAGAACGGTACCGGGCAAGAACTCCTGATTCTGCCGGATCTGCCATCCACCGCCCAAACCTTTGTAAACGGCGACCAGATTGCTGGACACTTGTTGACGTGCGCTGATCAGGTTGGCTTGCGACCGCAACAGGGCGGTTTGCGTGTTCAGAATCCGCGAATAACTGGCGATGCCATCACGGTATTGGCTGATCGCAATCTCGGCCGCCCGGCGTGAAGCCGTGACACTGTTCTGATAGAATTCGACTTGCTTGCGGGCCTGCGCATAGGCGACCATGGCGCTTTCAACTTCGGAATAGGCGGTCAGGACCGTGTTCTGATAGTTGGCGATCAGGGCCTGATACGCGGCGTCTTGCGCCCGCACGTTGTTCTTGATCCGACCATAGTTGAGTACGTTCCAGACGACACCCGCGCTGGCCAGCCCGGTGGTGCTGTTGGCGTTGAACAGGTCGCGCCCGCCCGATGCCTGCAGACCGATTGAACCCGAAAGGATGAACTGCGGATAAAGGTCGGCCATCGCAATCCCGACCTGCGCGGATTGCGTTGCCGCTGCCAGTTCAGCGGCCCGCACATCCGGGCGACGGCGCAACAATTCGGCAGGGACACCGACCGCGACATTGGACCGTGCCGAGGGGATGCGGCCAGAATTTCCAAGCAGGCTGGTCAAGTCCGATGGCGGCTGCCCAAGCAAGACGGCCAACGCATTCTTGGCTTGCTGCAAGTCGCTTTGCAGTTCAGGAACCAGCGCTTTTGTATTGTTCAGCAAGGCGGTGGATTCCTGTACATCCAACTCGGTCGTGACGCCGTTGTTGAACCGCAGCTGCGTCAGATCCGCAGATTCCTGCTGAAGTCGGATATTCTCCTGTGCAACGACCAGGGATTCCTGCAGGGCGCGGATATTGACGTAAAGGGCGGCAACGTCACCTGTCAGCGTCACAAGGGCATCGTCATAGTTGGCAACCTGCAACGCCAGATTGGACCGTGCAGCCTGAACGCCGCGCCGCTGCGCGCCCCAGACATCCAGTTCCCATTGCGCGTCGAACCCGACCTGCGAAGTCGAAAACTCCGTGTCCAGCGGGATGATGCGGTTGATATCGGACACTGGATTGAGGTTGTCGCTGATCTGCCGCCTTTCAAGCGAGGCACCGACTGCCTGCGATTGCGGATAAAGCTCTCCAAACGCGATGCCCAACTGCGCCCGCGCCTGCAGCACACGTGCCCCGGCCACCTGCAAGGTCAGGTTTTGCGCGTAGGCCTCGGCGATCAGTCTGTTCAGGGTGGGGTCGTTGAAAGTTTCCCACCATTTTACCACGGGCGCGCTGCGCGAGGTCAGTCCGCTTTGCCCCGTGTTGGGATTGTTCACTTCGATCCATTGTTTGACGACCGGAGAGTTCGGGCGCACAAAGTCCGGGCCAACCGGAGTGCAGGCTGCAAAGGTCACGACACAAAGCGCGCTGCCCATCAGTCTGCGGAAGGTTCTGGCCCGTATCATGATGCGCGTCCTCAAATATCCAGCGGTCGGATGAAGTTGGCGAAGGAATAAAGGCGGATGTTGATGCGCCTGAGAAACTCAAAACTCTTGCCCTGACCGGTATAAATCGCCACTGCCGCGTGACCGCCCGCAGGGAAGGTGTGCCCTTCAGGGATATCGACCGAAATCTGTACGGCGATCCGTCCGGGCAATTTGGGCAGTTCAAAGCCCGGCAGGCGGCCTGAAGGCAGGTATTGACCTTGCCGGGTTGCCCACCAGATCGCCTCGACCTTGCCGGTCAGGATTTCGCCGGGATACAGGTCAAGCGCCACCTCAACCGGCTGACCGGGTTCGACGAATTTCAGGTTCTGCTGACGGTAGGTGGCCAGGACATAGGGATTGTCTTTTGTTACAAAGCTTGCAATTGCACCCAGACGGATATCCCCGACAACCAGGCCGGGCCGGGCCTGCTGAGAAACAATCATGCCGTCTTCGGGCGCGTAGATCGTCGTGTTATCAAGGAAATACTTGGCTTCGTCCAACTGCGACTGGGCCTGCAGGATACCGGTATTAACGCCGTCAATCTGCGAGGCTTGCGCCAGCTTTGCTTTTTCAAGATTGGCTTCGGCTTCGTGCACCTGGGCCTGATCCTCAGTGACCTGCTCGTTCCATCGGTCAAGCTCATCCTGACGGGCGCCGCCCGCAGGAACAAGATTCTCGTATCGGGCCTGTTGGGTCTTCGCATAGGCCAACTGCGCATTTGCACGCTCAATTGCCTCGGACGCGGCTATGACATCCTGTTCAAGAATTTTCGCATTTTGTTCAGCGGCAACAAGCTGGGCTGTCGCGTTGTCCACCGCAAGCGAGAACACCGTGTCGTCAAAACGATAAAGCGGGTCGCCCTTTTTGACATCGGTGTTGGGTTCAACCAGAACCTCGGTCAACACCGTTGGTTGCGTCAAACGGGGAACGATCTGGATAGTTGACCTGACAACATGACTGTCGATCGAGAATGGCTGAAAAAACCGCAAGGCGACCAGAAAGATCAGCAGCAAATGTGCGCCGACCCAGAACGAGACGATGCCCCAGACGATATTGAATTTCAGCCATTGCGCCTTGAAGAAAATGAACCAGACGAAAATGATGTAAAACAGCGTGATGCCAAGGGCGACGAACATGTGTTTTGACTTCCTTTGGCCTTAGCTTTTCTGCGCGTCGTCTGTATCAAGCGCGTCGCGGTATTCCGGTTTTACGACGCCGCCCAACCGTTTGATTTCATTCCGGATAGCATCTTTTTCTTCATCTGGTCCGCGGCGAAAATCAACGGTTACACCGTCGTGGAAAGCCCAGATAAAGGCGTGAACCCAGGGCACGATGGCCAAAAAACCCATCCAGCCCATGATCTTGACGGCTTCGGCATGAGGGTGATTGCGCTTGATCGCGATGCGACCGGGCAAACCCATGATGAACAGGAACAAGCCCATGACCGCCGCAAGCAGCAATATCAGCGCGACAAATGTCAGGTAGTCATAAAATTCCAGCGGCTGACCCAGTAACCCCATGCTCGTGCCTCCATTTTGGGAAGGTACCCCATCCTCAGGCGTAGGTGCCCGGTACGTCAATCGAATTGTCTCTGCCCGGCGGGATCAGGCCCAAATCAAGTGACCCCAAAGGCTAGAACAACCGTAAATTGTCCCGATACTGGCAGGCGATTGGATATCTGGCAAGGAATGGGCAATGAAACCGGCAGAAATGTAGTCTGTACCGCAGGTTAAAGGCAGAGCTTCACCTGAGTCTCCCATTCCTCACATTTAGCTTTCAGATCATTTGGCAAAGCGTGGTCCGTGAAGAACATCCCGATATCGGCAAGCGACGCGATTCGCGCCGGGGCGGTGCGTTGAAACTTGGACTGATCCGCCACAAGAAACGTCTGCCGTGCCTGTGCGATGATCGTCTGGCTGACCTGAACCTCCTGAAAGTCGAAATCCAGAAGATCGCCATCGGCATCCAGTGCTGAACATCCGATGATAGCGTAATCGACCTTGAACTGCCGGATGGTCGAGGCCGTCAAATCTCCGATCAGGCCGCCGTCAGAGCGGCGCAGGACCCCACCCGCCACCACGACCCGGCATTCTGGGTTTTTAACCAGTATGTTGGCAACATTCATGTTGTTGGTAACGACCATCAGGTTCTTGTGGTCCAGCAGATGCCGGGCGACAGCTTCGGTCGAGGTTCCGATGTTCATGAATACCGATGCCCCGTCCGGAATGCTGTCTGCGCATATTTCGCCAATACGGGACTTGGCCTCTTCATTCAGGCCCCGGCGGTCTTCGTAACCGATATTTGAAACGCCCGAGTGCAAAACGGCGCCGCCGTGGACCCGGTCGAGTTTCCCCATGTCAGCCAGTTCCGCCAGATCCCTGCGAATGGTCTGCACCGTCACGCTGAACTGTTCCGCCAGCCCTTCGACAGTCACTCGCCCTTGTTGGCGAGCGATTTCCAGTATGTCGGACTGACGGAAGGAAAGAGACATGCAAACTCCTGTGTTCTAAGGTGTATTCGTTTTTGTTCTTTTTTTCGATTTTTTCAAGAGGAATGGATTGTTGGGTCAATTCGCGGCGCAAATTTCGCAAAAGCGAAAGAAAACGAAAAATATAATTGACGAAGCGAAGGCGGTTACGGTTAATGCGCATAGTTTTTCCAGACAGAGAATCGACCAGCTATGGAAGCGCAGGAAAACCCGATCACCGACCTTTTCATCATCGGCGGGGGGATCAACGGATGTGGAATCGCCCGGGACGCCGCCGGGCGGGGTCTTTCGGTTAGCCTGGCTGAAATGAACGATCTGGCCTCGGCCACGTCGTCGGCATCGACAAAGCTGTTTCACGGTGGGTTGCGGTATCTCGAATACTTCGAGTTTCGCCTAGTCCGAGAGGCCTTGATCGAACGCGAAACCCTGCTGCGAGCCATGCCGCATATCAGTTGGCCAATGCGCTTTGTGCTGCCCTATCACAAGGACATGCGATTTGACGCGGAAACGCCGACTTCGCGGCTGCTCAGCACAGTGATGCCATGGATGCGGGGCAGGCGTCCGGCCTGGCTGATCCGGTTGGGTCTATTTCTCTATGACCATCTCGGCGGGCGCAAAATCCTGCCGGGCACATCGTCGCTGAACCTGCGATCGGTGCCGGAAGGCAGGCCTTTGCAGGGTAAATTCGAAACCGCCTACGAGTATTCCGACTGCTGGATCGAGGATTCTCGCCTAGTCGTCCTGAACGCCCGCGATGCGCAGGCACGCGGGGCCGAGATCATGGTTCGTACCGAAGTCATGTCTGCAGATCGCGTTGACGGGCTGTGGCGTGTAACGGTTCGAGACCGGGACAGCGGAACCCAAAGTGTCATTTGTGCAAAGATGCTGATCAATGCCGGCGGCCCCTGGGTCGGCGACATTATTCAGACCAGAATCCGCATGAACTCGCGCGATGGCGTGCGGTTGGTTCGCGGCAGTCATATCGTGACGCGCAGGCTATACGATCACGACAAATGCTATTTCTTTCAGGGCGAAGACGGCCGGATCATATTTGCAATTCCTTATGAGCAGGATTTCACCTTGATCGGAACCACCGATCAGGATCATCCCGATCCGTCCCAGCTGCCGGTCTGCACCGAGGACGAGCAGGACTATTTGTGTGCGTTCGCCTCGAAGTACTTTGATCAACCCGTATCGCGCGAGGATGTCGTATGGACCTATTCCGGCGTACGCCCGCTTTATGATGACGGGGCCAGCAGTGCTACGGCCGCGACGCGGGATTATACGCTCAAGGTCGATTCACAGGGCGGTGCGCCTGTTCTGAATGTCTTTGGCGGAAAAATCACGACTTATCGCCGGCTGGCCGAAAGCGCGATGGAAAAGGTTGCCGAACATTTCCCGGCTCTGTCCGGGCCGTGGACCGCTGGTGTCGCGTTGCCGGGGGGTGATTTTCCGGTCGACGGGATAGAGGATCTGGTTCAGGGTTTGCGATCGGATTACGGTTTTCTGGACGAAAAATGGGCGCGCCGTCTGATCCGGGCCTATGGAACCGAAGCGCGGCTGATGCTGGGCGAGGCACAAAACGCAGAAGATATGGGGGAGGGGTTTGGAGCTTCGTTGACGGCTCGTGAACTGGCGTGGCTGATGGACCGGGAATTCGCGCGTAATGCCGAGGATGCAATTTGGCGGCGGAACAAATTGGGTCTGCGCCTGAGCAGTGAACAGATCGCGCGCATTCAGCAGTGGATGGATGAGCGGAAACGATCAGGCGTAGCCGTATCCGCCTGATGGACAGAAAAAAGCCCCGCGGAAAATGCGGGGCTTCTTTGTTCTGTTTTATGCAGTCTCTTTCGGTGGAGCCGGATCATTCCGGGTGCCCTTGACCCATTCCCGCAGGCTTTGCATCAGAGCGTAAAGGACAGGCACAAGAATGACGCCGACCAGCGTTGCCGCCAGCATTCCGCCAAATACAGCCACGCCGATGGCCTTCTGGCTGGCCGCGCCCGCGCCATTGGCTGCAAGCAATGGCACAACGCCTAGCAGGAACGAAAGTGCGGTCATCATCACGGCGCGGAAACGCTGGAATGCGGCCTCGGCCGCCGCGTCTCTGATCGACAGGCCATTGGCGCGTTGTTCCATCGCGAATTCGACAATCAGAATGCCGTTCTTCGAGGCAAGCCCCACAAGCATGATCATCCCGATCTGCGTGTAAAGATTGATGTCACTTCCCACGATGGCCACTGCAGCGACGGCTCCGAACAGGGCGACGATAACAGACAGCAGGATCGAGACAGGCAAAGTCCAGCTTTCATATTGTCCGACAAGGAACAGGTAGCCGAACAGGATCGCCAGTCCCAGGATCACTATAACCAGACTGCCCGACGCCAATTGTTGCTGCGCGGTCCCGGTCCATTCGAAGGCGTAACCGGGGGGCAGGGCGTTTGCCGATTCCTCGGTCATCACAGTGATCGCGTCGCCGCTGGACAGCCCCGGTGCGGGTACTGCTGTCACGGTCGCGGATCGGAACAGGTTGTGACGTTTCAGCAGGACCGGCCCCAGCACGTTCTCGACGTCGATCAAAGTGCCAAGAGGCACCATCTCACCCTTGGTGGACCGCACATACAGGTTGGAGATGTCTTCGACATTGTCGCGATAGGTGCCGTCCGCCTGGATCATCACGCGATAGACCCGGCCAAACAGGTTGAAGTCGTTGACATAGTACGACCCCAACTGCGCCTGCATGGTCTGAAAGATCTCGGCCACGGACACTTGCAGTGTCTTGGCCTTCTCGCGGTCCAGATCGACAAACAGCTGCGGGACATTCGCGCGGAAAGTGGTATAGGCCTGACCGATTTCCGGGCGCTGATTGGCTGCGTACACGAACGATCCTACCGCCGAGGCCAGATCCTGGGGCGTACCCCCACCGGTCTGCTGAACCTCCATCTCGACACCGGCGGACATGCCAAGACCCTGAATGGGCGGTGGGTTGAACGCCACGATCGATGCAGCGGATTCGCCGTTTGCGATTGCCAGAACTTTGGCAAGGATGGCATTTGCGCTCAGGTCGTCCTCTTGCCGATCGTCCCAATTGTCGAGATTTACGAAGATCGCAGCACCGTTGGTGATTGTTCCGTTCAGCAGAGAAAACCCGTTGACCAGAACCGTGCTTGCGACACCGGGGATTTCCTGAATCTGCGCATCCACACGGCGCGTGACGGCTTCGGTCCGTTCCAATGTGGCGGCGTCCGGCAATTGAACGTCGACAAACAGATAGCCGTTGTCCTCAAGCGGGATAAAGCCGCTGGACGTGTTCGACATGATCGTGCCGGTACCCATGGCAAGGGCAACGATGACACCCAGCGCGATGACCGGCAGGATCAGAAGTTTGCGCACAATGGCGACATACCCGCCGCGTACCGTGCCAATGAATTTCTCAAACACGGCAAGCAGGCCTTTGGGCGGGCCAGAGCGTTCTTTCAGCACAAGGCCGCACAAAGCGGGCGAAAGCGTCAGCGCGTTGATCGACGAAATCACCACCGCGGTCGAGATTGTGACGGCAAACTGTGAATACAATCGTCCCGAGATACCGGGCATGAAAGTCACGGGCACAAAGACGGCCAGCAGAACCAGAGTGGTCGCGATGACCGGTCCGGTGATCTGACCCATCGCCTTGCGGGTTGCCTCGGCCGGGGGCAGGCCCTCGTCCGCGATGATCCGTTCGACGTTTTCAACGACAACGATGGCGTCGTCCACAACGATCCCGATGGCCAACACCAATGCAAACAGAGAGATCGTGTTCAGCGACATCCCAAAAAGCAGCAGAAAGGCGAACGTCCCGATCAGTGACACGGGAATCGCCACAGCCGGGATAATCGTTGCGCGCCAACTGCCAAGAAAAACGAACACAACCGAGATCACCAGAATGAAGGTCAGGATCAGGGTCGAGACCACATCGTTCAGCGACTGCTGGACAAAATCGGTGGTGTTGAACGGCACCTGATATTCGACATCTGTCGGGAAGGCGCGAGACAAACGTTCGAGTTCCGCCTGCACACGCTCGGACACGGCCAGCGCGTTTGCTCCGGGTGCCTGATAAATGCCAAGCACGGTGGCCGGTACAGATTGGAAATACCCCGAAGCCGAGTAGAACTGGGCGCCAAGTTCAACTCGCGCGATATCCCGGACCCGAACGATCGAGCCCGCATCACCGGTCCGAATGACAATTTCACCGAATTCGGCAGCCGATGTCAGGCGTCCCTTGGTCTTGATCGTGTACTGGAATGTTTGTCCTTCCGGCACGGGCGGCGACCCGATTGAACCTGCCGAAACTTCGATATTCTGTTCGCGGATGGCGTTGATCACATCGCCGGGCGTAATGGACAGCGCGGCCATCTTGTCGGGATCCATCCAGATCCGCATGGCGTATTCCAGATTGGTCAGAACATCCGCCTTACCTACACCCTGCACACGCGCCAGCGCGTCCTTCAGGTTAATTGAGGCATAGTTCGACAGGAAGACGCTGTCATAAGTGCCATTGGGCGATGTCAGCGTTACAAGCAGCAACATGTTTGTCGATGCTTTCTGTGTAACCACGCCGGATGCAGTCACTTCGGTCGGCAATGACGACATGGCCTGCGCCACGCGGTTTTGCACGTTGACCGAAGCGATGTCAGGGTCGGTGCCCACTTCAAACGTAATGTTCAGCGAATACGATCCGTTATCGGATGAGGTTGACGTCATGTAGATCATGTCGTCCACACCGTTGACCTGCGCCTCGATCGGGGCGGCCACGGTGTTTTCCACGGTTTCAGCGTTCGCGCCTGTATAGGTCGTCGTGACGCTGACGACAGGTGGCGTGATGTCAGGGAACTGGGCGACCGGCAGGACAAGGTAGCCGATGCCGCCCATGATCGTCAGAACAAGCGAGATGACAAGCGCCAGCTTGGGCCGGCTGATGAACAGGGCTGAGAACATCCGTTATTCTCCCGGCTGCTCGGATGCGACAACCGCATCCACCGCGACACCCGGGCGAACCCTTTGCAGCCCTTCGACGATGACGCTTTCTCCCTCGCGCAGCCCGTCAAGCACGATGATGGCGGTGCCGAATGTATCGCCGGTGGTGATATAGCGTTGTTCGACCATCTGTTTGTCGTTGACGACCAGAACGAATTCGCCGCGCTGATCGCGTTGCAGTGCAGCCTGCGGGACCAGAACCCGCAAGGTGGGCTCCAATGCCTCGATATGGACATTCAGGAATGCACCGTCGAGGATCAGGCGGCTTTCGTTGTCGAACTGGGCGCGGACGGTGATGGCACCGGTCAGCGGGTCAATGCGGTTGTCGACAAATACGATCTCGCCGGTTTCGTCCAGCTCTGTGCCATTGGGCAGCGTCACCCTGACCACCGGGCTTTTGTTGCTTTCGGCCAGGGATGAGGCGTTTTCATCGACGGCCTGCAGAACCGTGGTGAACTGTTTTTCGTTCAGCGAGAAATTGACATAGATCGGCGCTTCGCTGACCAGATTGACAAGTGGCGGATTGGTCGGGCCGACGACGTCGCCGACACTGGTGGATACCCGTCCGATCCGGCCCGTGAAAGGCGCGTGAATTTCAGTGTAGCTCAGGTCCAGTTCTGCCTGTTGAATGGCGGCATTGGCCGCTTTCACCTCGGCCTCGGCGACCAGTTCGTTGGCGCGGGCAATATCGCGTTCCGATTCCGGCGTCGCGTCGCGCTTGTACAATTCTTCCTTACGGGCCAGATCGACCTTGGCCAGTTCCAGATTGGCCTCGGCGCGATCCAGATCGGCTTTGCGAGCCTCCAGAGTGGCCTGATACAGGTCGGGTTCAATAGTGAACAGCAGGTCGCCCTGGGTCACGGAGGCTCCGTCCTCGACATTCTGGCTATCTAGGAACCCGCTGACCCGGGCGACGATATCGACCTTGTCGATGGCTTCGGCGCGCCCGATAAACACGGCCTCGTCAGTGATTTCCTCGGAATAGGCGGCCGCGATGGAAACCTTGGGCGGCGGCGCGTCGCTTTGTTCCTGTGCCAGTGCAGGTTGTACCATGCCCAAACAGGCCAGAACGGCAAAATACTTGCCAAGTGTCCTGACTGCTCCGCTGCTACGGAAAATCGGGTGCTTTGCTGCAAGGGACATGGAAAGAGCCTCGTTCAATCTATGGATTAGGCGCCGCGATGGCATGTGTGCCTTTTTTGAGTCGGCGGAATTACGTGGCAGGATGGCCGCTTTAAGACAATATCTCAAGTGTCTTGAATGTGTTCCCTTCCACTATGCATGCAGAGATTTCTCCGCCGATTGGTACATTTAGGTCGGTGCCCAAACAAAAACGGGGGCTCAAGCGGCCCCGTTTCGGTATTTCACATAGATGTTCGGTCAGGTGCGCGTTCCGGCAAACCGCGTTTGCCAGTCTTCGCGTTGTTCGTCGGTGATCTTGGCGAACAAAACCTCGGGCACTGTGAACGCGTGACCGGCGGGCAGGGCGTTGAGTGCGTCGGCGACATTGTCGGGCCAGCCGGTGTCCAGCGTGTTCATCGCGCTCAACATCCGGGCCGAGGTGTCGGGGATGAACGGCGCGCTTAGAACTGCATAAAGCCGGATCAGGTTCAGACCCAGCCGGACCTGCGCGGCAGCCTGTTCAGGGTCTTCCTTGAAGGTCGACCAAGGGGCGGCGGCTTGCAGATATTCATTGCCCGCAACCCAGATGGCCCGCAATTCTTGCGCGGATTTGCGGACATCCATCGCCTCCATGTGACCTTCATAAGCGCGAACACGTTTGGTGAGCTCCTCAATCAGCGCCTGTTCCCGGTCGCCGAAGGCACCGCCTTCCGGCACGGCCTCGCCGAATTTCGAGCGGCAGAACTTGGTAATACGGCTGACGAAGTTGCCCAGCACATCGGCCAGGTCCTTGTTCACGGATTGCTGGAAGTTTTCCCAGGTGAACTCACTGTCGCTGCTTTCGGGCGCATGGCTCAGCAACCACCAGCGCCAGTAATCGGCAGGCAGGATCTCCAGCGCCTGATCCATGAACACACCACGACCTTGGCTGGTTGAGAACTGTCCACCATCGTAGTTCAGGTAGTTGAAGGATTTCAGATGGTCCACCATCTTCCAAGGCTCGCCCGATCCCAGAATGGTTGCCGGGAAAGACAGGGTGTGGAAGGGCACGTTGTCCTTGCCCATGAACTGAACGTAACGGACATCATCGGCACCCTTGTCGGTACGCCACCAGCGTTCCCAATCGGCGTCGGTCCTGCCGTTCGCATCCGCCCATTCCTTGGCGCAGGCGATGTATTCAATCGGCGCGTCGAACCAGACGTAGAAGACCTTGCCTTCCATCCCCGGCCAGTCCTGTTCGCCTTTCTTGACCGGAACGCCCCATTCCAGATCGCGGGTGATACCCCGGTCTTGCAGGCCGTCGCCGTCATGCAGCCACTTTTTGGCAATCGATGTGGTCAGGATCGGCCAGTCTGTCTTGCTGTCGATCCATGCATCCAACTGGTCTTTCATCGCTGATTGACGCAGATACAGGTGTTTGGTTTCGCGCACTTCCAGATCGGTCGAGCCGGAAATGGCCGAGCGTGGCTCGATCAGGTCGGTCGGGTCCAACTGCTTGGTGCAGTTCTCGCACTGGTCACCGCGCGCGCGCTCGTAGCCACAGTTGGGGCAGGTGCCCTCGATGTAGCGGTCGGGCAGGAACCGTTTGTCGGCGTTGGAATAGACCTGTTTCTCGCTGACTTCGCGGATCAGCCCGGCGTCATCCAGTTTGCCTGCAAAATGCTGCGTCAATTTCTTGTTCTGCTCGCTGGAGGAGCGTCCGAAGTGATCGAAGCTCAGGCCAAACCGCTTGGCGATATCGGCCTGAATGCCGTACATCTCGGCGCAATATTCCGCGACCGGTTTTCCTGCCTTGGCGGCAGCCAGTTCGGCCGGTGTCCCGTGTTCATCGGTGGCGCAAAGGAACATGACCTCATTCCCCCGGCCACGCTGGTAGCGTGCGTAAAGATCAGCAGGCAGTTGCGAGCCGATCAAATTGCCGAGGTGTTTGATCCCGTTGATGTAAGGGATCGCCGAGGTGATGAGAATCCGAGCCATTTTCCGTTTCCGCGTATCTGTCTGCGCGCCCGTCTACAGTATGAATCTCGCCAGCAAAAGACCGGTTACACCGATAGACGCCCGAAACGACGCGTAAGTGCAGAAGCAATGTGGCCTTCGCGCGGTGGTCTCGGACCATGTATGATGGTCGCGCAAATTGTTAACGGGGGTTTGAAATGAAGCTATTCGGGGTTCATCGCCTGAAACAGGTGTCCGCCATTCTGTGTCTGACAGTATTCGCCACGCCGAGTGTTCAGGCTGACCAAAGCAAAGCCATGGATGCGATTGAAAGCTTTGACAAGGCGATGCTGTCGGTTTTCCGCCGTGGCCAGGATGCACTGACGTCACAGACCCGACCGGTCATGGTGATCGCGCGGGATGTCACGATCCTGTCCGAGAATGGTCAGGTGTCCTTTCCCAGGGGCGCGCCAAACTATCTGATATTCAAGTCCACATCCCACGTTCTTTTAGGGATAATCGGTGCCGTCACCCCCTGGCCCGAGGAAGATGATGCTGATGCAAGGTGGAAAAAGGACTTTGCAGCCATTGCGCAAGAAATCGACACGTTGTTGCCGTCGCTGGAGGGCCTTGACCTGCCTGAAGACGAGATTACCCGACAACGACAGATGCTTGAGGCCGCGCGCACCTTCACCAGCGGAGCGGTCAAGCGCGGCACCCTCACGCGGCAGGACGTAGCAAACGCGATCAACGAGATGCGTCCGGTTTGGGCGGCCAACATGCGCCAAGCGGCTCGGGCCGAGCTGTCCACGTTGCACAAGGCCGTGTCAGATGCGCGTGCCGCTATCAGTAAAGAAGACTGGGACAAAATGTATGTCGTTCATCACGGCGGGTCCAATGTTACGGGGACCAATGTCGTGGAACTGTATCTGGAGCGCGTGATGCCGCAGAAAGTTGCGGCGGGCCAGGTCATGTTTGCGGAAAATGCGCATGGCAACAAGGCGATGGCTGATTTCGTCGGCTATGAGAGAATGCAACGTCACGTGGGGGCCTGGGCTTTCGGAGATCCGGGGCGAATGGAAGTTGATCTGCTGGGATATGAAGCAGGTTCAATTCTGGATGAAATGATCCCGTCTTCTCCGCCTTCGGACTAGCGTCCGGGGCTTAGTTTCTTACACGACTGCTTGAACAACCAACTATGCCGCGGCACGTCGTGAAAAGGCGCAGGCCGAACACTGTCGAACCCAGGCCGGGACTTTCCCGGCCCTTGTTTTATCGACCTTCACGCGATCGTTTCAGCAGACGGCCGACCGTGAACGAGGTGCGGGGGGCATAGACATAGTTGGTCCGTTCTTCCGGCGTTGGCCGCGATCTCATCCGAGCCAGGCCAAACCCGATCAGGAACACATGGCCCAGCGCGACAAAGGCAAACAACGCTCCGGGACCGAATTCCTGGATCAGTGTAGACGAGACATAGGGCGAGGCGATTGCGCCAAGGGCGTACCAGAACATCAGGGCCGCAGAAAGTTCGACCCGCTGTTCGGTTGTGGCAAAATCGTTGGCGTGTGCGGATGACACCGAAAAGATCGGGAATGTCGTGAAGCCGAACAGTCCTGCAGCCAGCATGACACCTACTGTGCCTGTGTCACTAGCCGCCATCGTTACCCCACAACTGAGCACCGCCGCGAAGGACAACCAGATCAGTACCCAGCGTCTGTCGTATTTGTCCGCAAGCCATCCCATCGGGTATTGCGCCAACGCCCCGCCAAGCACGAACGAGGCCAGGAAGAACGCGATCTGATCCACGCCCAGACCCACTTCTTGCCCGTAAACCGGGCCGACCATCCTGAACGATGCAGAACTCAGCGCGGCCACAATAACGCCCGCCACCGCCAATGGAGAGCTGCTCCAGGCCAGTTTTGGTCGTAGTCGCGGCGCGTCGGGTGTTTTGGGCTGGCTGGCCCGGGTCAACGTCAGCGGCAGCAACGCGGCGCAGCACAGGATGGCCAGCAAATTGTACGAGACATAAGAGGCAGGCGGCAGGACCGCGATGATCAGCTGAGCGCTTAGGGACGCCCCCATATCCACGATGCGATAAGTGCCCATGGCGCGCCCGCGTGTCTCGTTCGTGACCTTGGCGTTCAACCATGCCTCGATCACCGTATAGCTTCCCGCAACGCATGTGCCCGAGGCTACGCGCAACGCGGCCCAGATATATGGATTTTCAGTCAGTGTGTGTCCGATCAGCCCCATGGCCCCCAGCGCGGTGCACACGGCAAAAGCGCGGGAATGGCCGACGTTGCCCATCAGACGCGGAGCCCACCAGCATCCTACGAAAAAGCCCAGGAAATGGGCCGAACCCAGCATACCGATCTGCTCGGTGGTAAAGTTGAGCGTCAGACCGGAAATTGCGTCCAGTGGACCCACGCCGCCTGTCGACAGTTGTAGTAAAATGACAGAAAGAAACAGGGCCGCAAAGGAAATGAGTGTACGCATGATGTTCTCAACTTGACTGTCCAGGCCGGGATTTCACGCACGTTATCGACCTTGCGGAGTCGTTTTTGTCAAATCCCTTCAGTCTTTACCTTTGATTTCGGCACGAATGTCCAGCCCCACTGTGTCCTGCACCAGATCGGCATAGCCCGACGCGCCAAAATCGTGCCGGCTCAGGGCGCCGCGCAGGCGGATCGACAATTCGTTCAGGTCTTGGGTCGCAGTGCCGCGCTGACGGTACAGCGCGGCCTGCAGTGTGATCGGACGTGTGATGCCGCGCAGGGTCAGATCGCCGGTAATTTGCGCGCCGTCTGAGATTCGGCCACTTTGGCCAAGTTGAATGCGGGTCGATCTGAAACGGATGGTCGGATAGGTGCTGGCGTCCAGCACACTCGCGCTCAGCATCGGTCCTTTTGCAATGGGCATTCGGGTTCGCGCCTTGGCAACATCCATGAGGACATCGACCTTGCTGTTGGCAAGGTCTGACAGGTCAAGGGCAATGCTGGCCGACCGGATCGGCATGGTGCCGGATTGCAGGATTCCGGCCAGGTCGAATGTAAAGCTGACTGTGGTTCCGTCTGGAACTAGTTCGTAAGGGCGCAGGGCCGCCTGTGCCGGGTGCGGCAGGGCTGCTGCGGCCAGACCGGCCAAGACGTCGCGTCGGGTCAGGCGCGTCATGCGGTGCCGTATTTGCATTGGAAATTGACTTGTCTGGTTAACATCGGGGCCCTGAGGTGGATTGGTTAGCTCTGACCCTCAGCTAGAGCCCGGCTTTGTGTTTGGCCAATCACATCCTTCGTGAATGGCCCGATCAGGCCGGAACATCCTGCGCTTCGGTCCGGTGCAGGTGCAGGCCCGCGCGCGGTTTGGTCTGGGTGGCTTGCCAGCTGACCGGGGGCAGGGCGCGGGCGCGGCGGCGGGTCAGAGTCCAGGACCGGGCCTCGCCCTTGTGGTTCGCCGCCATGTGCCAGCGCGTCTCGACACCTTGCGCGCCGCCATCGCCGGGTGTCAGCAGCAGCCCGAGCGGTGCCCGCCCCATCGCGCCGCCCTGTTCTGCGGCCAGATGCATCCGTCGTACCGGTGTCAGCCCGGGCGCACCGGGCAGGTCGCCAATGATCAGCGGGATGGCCCCGCTGCGCAACGCCTCTTCCATGCACCACAGCAGGTCTTCGGCGCGGTTGGGGCGGACGAACAGGAAACGCGCGGGGTCGGCAAAAGGCATCATCCCGTCAGGGTTCAACTGGCCGGGCTCCCACCCGGGGGAAATCCACAGCACCGGCCCCTGTGCCTGACCCGCCAGCCACATGGCAAAGCTGCGTCGGGCAGGGCCGCAGGCCTCGTGCACGCGGGCCAGTTGCAGGGTGATCTGAGGGTGCAGTTTTATCCCCGGCGCCTCGCGCGCGGGTTTGCGGCCGAGAAGGTGTGCAGACATGCCGTCAGGTTAGCATGTTCTTGTTTTGTTCTCAAGATCGGATGTGATCCCGGAAGCTATTTAACGAGACAGGATCAGACGGCCATCGGCAAACTGGATGTTCGAGAAACGATGCAGATAATCCATGCCCAGAAGGGACTGATGCAGCTCGCCTTCGTTGATCCAGGCCGAGATGTTGCGGTCTACGATCGGGCCAAGCTCGAGGCTGTCCAGACGTACAGGCGCTGTCCGGACTTCTCCGTTCGCGGTGGCGGCGCGGCCAAAATAGTTCAACTGATCCGGATCAATGCCGACGCGCCTTGCGTCTGCGGAACTCAGGACAATCTGACTGGCTCCGGTATCGACGAGAAATGTAATCGGCTCTCCGTTCACCAGAACTGGCAGGTAATAGTGCCCGTCATAAGACCGGGGAACCTCAACCGTGTCGCCGGTTACGGACATCTGCGCCGAAGGGCCCACGGTTGAACGGATGTCTTCCCACAGGCCCACCACAGCTATCACGCCAATAAAGATGAACACCCAGGCCATCATCTGTTGCAAGGTCTTGTTCAGCGATTGCCGGTTCTGAGAGATGAACCAGGCCACCACCGCTGCGCCGAGCAGGCTCAGATACGCCAAACGTGCAATGCTGTCGCCATCCATACTGTTATCCCAACAATATTACCTGAGTGATATATGGGGATTCAGGACGCAAATCCAAAGGCCTTGAGACCGTCCAGGATGAACTGAACCGACAACGCGGCCAGCAACATGCCCAGCAGGCGGGTCAGTACGTTCAGCCCGGTCTTGCCCAGAACACGGGCCACAGCGCCGGATGTCAGATACATCACGAACACCATCGCCAGCACGACCAGCATCACACCGATGACGACGGCCAGCCCCTGTATGCCGGGCTGCTGTCCTGCCAGCAAAATCATCGTTGCAATCGCGCCCGGACCTGCAATCAACGGAATGCCCAGCGGAAAAACCGACGGATCGGGGTGTTCTTCTTCTTCGGCGCTGGTTTCACGCCGTTTTGTTCGGCGTTCAAACAGCATGTCGAGCGCTGTCAGGAACAGCAGGACGCCACCGGCGACCCTGAATGCCTCCATCGAGATACCGACAAACCCCAGAAGCGCTTCACCAAAGGCGGCAAACATGGCCAGAATGGCGCCCGCCGTCAGACACGCGCGGATTGCGATCGAGCGGCGCGTGTTCCAATCCATGCCTTGGGTCAACGCCACAAAGATCGGTGTTTGCGCAGGCGGGTCGAGCACCACGAATAGCGTCGTGAACGCGGTAATCAGGAATGCGCTGTCTATCACTGTTTGCTGCTCCGTTGCAGGTCTTGTAGGACACGCAAGGCGTCTTGCGACTGCGCTGCGGGGACATAGATGTGGTCGTGGTGATATCCCGCGACCATGTTTGCAGGTATTCCCTGCCGCGCCAAAGCACCAGATACGGCAGCGGTAAGGCCCACGCCCTCCAGCGAGGAATGAACCTGCAATGTGATGCAGTGCATGGCGACCGTGTCTTGTGGCGCGCTGTCAATCGGGACGATCAGGGACAACCCCTCCGCTTCGACGCAGCTTGCACGTGTTCCGTCAGGCCAGGGTTTGTTGTCAGGCCAGACCACAAAGGCAAACGCACCGGGCTGCAAAACGGGGCGCATGCCGGAAATCATCGCATTGGTGTCCTTGACGGGTGGGGTCATGCGGATTCCGCCTGTTCCAGTCGTTCGGCGGCCGCAACCCACAAGGTCTCGGCCTTTTGCATGGCTTCGACAACCTCGGCAAATTTGCGGTTCCAGGATTCCAGATCGTTGATCCGGTCGTCTTCATACAGCGCTGGGTCTGCCAGTTTGGCCGACAGCTTCTCGTGCATGTCGCTCAACTTCTCGATCCGGTCCTCACATTTGCGCAGATCAGCGCGCAGGGCCAGCATCGCCTCGCGCGACGGGCGTTTGGGTTTGGCCGCTTGCGGTTTTCCCTTGAGCGGTTTTTCTCGGGCCAGCAGCATGGCGCGATAGGCTTCAAGGTCGCCGTCAAAGGGCTTGACCGTGCCGTCCGATACCAGCCAAAGCCGATCTGCGACAAGCGACAGCAAATGCATGTCGTGGCTGACCAGAACAACCGCGCCGGAATATGCAGTCAGCGCCTCGACCAGCGCCTCGCGGCTTTCGATGTCCAAGTGGTTTGTCGGTTCGTCGAGGATCAGCATATGCGGAGCGTCGATCGTTGCGATCAGAAGCGACAGGCGGGCCTTCTGTCCGCCCGAGAGGCGGCCGACCACGGTCTCGGCCTGATCGGCGTTCAAACCGAACCCGGCCAGACGCGATCGCCACTTGCCCGGCGCCTCGTTTGGGCGCAGGCGGCGTAAGTGATCCAGCGGCGTTTCATCAACATAAAGCTCATCCACCTGATGCTGGGCGAAATAGCCGATCCGCAACTTGTTGCTGCGGGTCATTTTGCCGGCCATCAGGGGCAGGCGGTCGGACAGCAGCTTGGACATGGTCGATTTCCCCTGACCGTTCTTGCCCAACAGCGCAATGCGGTCGTCCTGGTCGATGCGCAGGTTCAGACGTCGCAGAACCTCGGTCTCACCATAGCCCGTCACGCCGCCTTCGATCTGGATGATCGGAGGAGATAGCTCCTCGGGTTCAGGAAAGGAGAATGCGCGTAGCGCGGCTTCTTGCGGGGTCGAAACCAGTTGGATGCGTTCGATCATTTTCAGGCGCGATTGGGCCTGAACGGCTTTAGAGGCCTTGTACCGGAACCGGTCCACGAAGCTTTGCAGGTGGGCGATGCGCGCCTTGGCCTTGGCGTTCTCGGATTCGGCCTGCGCCAGCCGCTCGGCGCGACGCTCGGCGAATTTGTCATAGGGCACCGCGTAATAGGTCAGCTTGCGGTCTTCCAGATGAAGGATCGATCCCACAGCGCGGTTCAGCAGACCCCGGTCGTGACTGATGATGATGACCGTATGCGGATATTTTGCCAGGTAGCTTTCCAGCCACAGCGCACCTTCGAGGTCCAGATAGTTGGTCGGTTCGTCCAGCAGCAGCAGATCGGGTTGCGAAAACAGCACCGCCGCCAGTGCAACGCGCATCCGCCACCCGCCTGAGAAATCCGAGCAGGGCCGCAACTGGTCTTCATCGTCAAAACCCAGTCCTTTCAGGATCGAAGCCGCGCGCGCCTCGGCCGACCAGGCGTTGATGTCGGCCAGTCGGGTCTGGATATCGGCAATCCGCGCCGGGTCGGTGGCTGCGTCAGCCTCGGCCAACAGCGCGCTGCGTTCGATGTCGGCCGCCAGAACCGTATTGATCAGCGAAACATCGGAGGAGGGGACTTCCTGTGCCACCCCGCCAATCC
Organism: Ruegeria sp. N11; assembly: GCF_056531525.1. NCBI lineage: Bacteria > Pseudomonadati > Pseudomonadota > Alphaproteobacteria > Rhodobacterales > Roseobacteraceae > Ruegeria > Ruegeria sp. N11. The sequence goes on along the minus strand of NZ_JBQFLX010000015.1, from coordinate 42,065 downwards.
GCGCGCGGCTGGGCAGCTTGATGTTTCCCGATTCCAGCGCCAGTTCCCCACGGATGAGGCGGAAAAGGGTGGTCTTGCCGGTGCCATTGCGCCCAACAAGACCCACCTTGTGGCCGTCAGGAATTGTTGCGCTGGCCCCGTCGAACAGGGGACGGCCTTCTACCGCGTAGGTTATGTCTTCAATCCGTAACATGAGCCGCTCATAACAGAGGGTGAATTTGGCCGCCAGCAGCTTGACATGTTCAGCACGCGATCAATGTGATAGCGCTGACATGATTTCACCCGGAACGGATTGTTGAATGAGACCCGCGCGAACGCCTCCATCCCTGATCACGCTGGTCCTGATCACTGCGTTGTCGGTTCTGTCGCTGAACATGTTTCTGCCATCTCTGCCTCATATCGGCGAGGACTTGCAGGCAGATTACGGTCTCGTGAACCTGTCTGTTGCAGGGTACCTGGCGCTGTCTGCGGTTTTGCAACTGATCATGGGGCCTTTGTCCGACAGGTTCGGTCGCAGGCCGGTATTGCTGAGCTGCATGGGACTTTTCGTCATCGCCTCGATCGGCTGCGCCATGGCCCAATCGATCTGGGCGTTTCTGGGTTTCCGTATGTTGCAGGGCGCTGTTATCGCGGGGCAGGTTCTGGCGCGCGCCGCCATCCGCGACATGCATCCTCCCAATGAGGCCGCCAGCAAACTGGGTTATGTCTCGATGGCCATGGCACTGGCGCCAATGCTTGGCCCGATGCTGGGCGGAGTGCTTGAGATGTTGTTCGGCTGGCGGGCCGGATTTGTTCTGTATTTCCTGATGGGAACAGGCCTTCTGGCGCTGGTCTGGGTCGATCTGGGCGAGACCAATACCAACACAACCGCAACCTTCACCGCCCAGATGAAGCTCTATCCGCTGCTGTTCAACTCGCGACGGTTCTGGGGGTATTCATTCTGTGCCGCCTTTTCCATCGGCGGGTTCTACGCCTTTATTACCGGTGCGCCGCTTGTTGCGGCCACGTGGTTCGATCTGAACCCGGCCTTGCTGGGGCTTGGAATCGGGATCATCACGATGGGGTTCATGGCCGGAAGCTTTTTGACCGGACGGCTTGCAGCCCGCACAAGACTGAGCACCCTGATTCTTGCCGGGCGAGTGATCGCTTCGGTCGGCCCCTTGGTCGGCTTGATGACCTTTGCAGGGGGTGTGGGGACTGTCTGGTCCTTCTTTGGTTCCGCCGTGTTTGTCGGGTTTGGGAACGGGCTGACCGTGGCCAACGCGACCGCTGGCTTGATGTCAGTGCGGCCCCAGCTTGCAGGCAGCGCAGCAGGTCTTTCGGGCGCTATGACAGTGGCCTTGGGCGCAATCCTGACTTCGGCCACCGGGGTACTGGTCACCCCCGGAAACGCACCCTTCATCGTGCTGGGGATGATGGGCGTCAGTAGTTTCGCGGGCCTTCTTGCCGTGCTCTATGTGCGCTGGATTGACCAGCGCGACCCGTTGCCCGACACGATCTGATCCGCAAAGCATCATAGTGCTTTTCTTAAGGGACAGACCATGCTAGGCGGCGCGCGATAGATTTCGGCGCGGGTCCGCGTCATATAGTAAGGAGAGGCCGACATGGCACTGGAACGCACATTCTCGATCATCAAACCCGATGCAACCCGCCGCAACCTGACTGGCAAGATCAACGCCAAGTTCGAAGAAGCCGGCCTGCGCATCGTTGCGCAAAAGCGCATCCACATGACGAAGGAACAAGCCGGCAAGTTCTACGAAGTACATGCCGAGCGTCCGTTCTATGACGAACTGTGCGAATTCATGTCGTCGGCTCCGGTTGTTGTTCAGGTTCTGGAAGGCGAAGGCGCCATTGCAAAGAACCGTGAAGTCATGGGCGCAACCAACCCTGCAGACGCAGCAGCTGGCACCATCCGCGCCGAGTTCGCTGAATCGGTTGGCGAAAACTCGGTCCACGGTTCGGACGCACCTGAGACAGCAGCGGTTGAAATCGCTTACTTCTTCTCGGGCATCGAGCTGGTCGGCTAAGCCACCACTTTGGTGAACAGATTAGGCCGCCTCTGGTTTCGGGGGCGGTTTTTTTGTTCAAACTGGCTTGAGGTCATTCGACGTGATGCGCACTCCGATGGCGTCGAGGTCCGAAACCAACTTCGATTGCGGGGCGGTCTTTGTATTGGCCTTGATCGCATCGAACCTTTGACGCAGCGCTTTCTTTTCCTCGCCTTTGCAATCGTTCCAGGGGCGGCCCTGCAATCCCATGACAAGTACATAGTAGCCAATGAAATGCGGTCGTGATCCTGCCTGAAGCAGCCGGGCATACGCCGCGTCGGCCCCCAGTTCGCGCAACTCCTGCGCCGAATGAATTCCAGCGCGTGCGCATGCCTGTTCAAAGGCAGGGCCGAGGTTGCGGATGGATGAAACAGGATCTGACATGCCCAAGTCTTATCTGGACGCCGCGATGCTGTCATCCGGTTGATGGAGTGTCGCCGGTCTGAAGGATAACATTGACGCAATTCTTGCCTGATCACCCAAGCTACGGTTTCATGCTGTCATATTGTCGTGCAGTCTCCGATGTTGGAAAATCAAGGAAACCGGTAACAATCGGTAGCCGAATACAATGTCGCGAAAGCCGGGTGGTCGAAGAAGTGAGTGAGACAGAAATCATGGAAACTTTTTTGATCGATGGGCCCCGCATGCCTCGCAAGCACGGGTTCTGATGGTACGGCTGGCCGGAGTGTACGTTGTTGACGGGAAGTTTGACCCGTTCGCGTTCAACAAGGGCCTGAAAGGGCTGGCCTTACGGGTTGAAGGAGGGACTCCGCCGCAGTCCTTCAACTGGCTGGATTGCCACGATCAATCGCTCAGAACGGCAGGGTCGATCTTGCTGGAGGTCGTCGAAACACTGCGGCTTTTGCAGGGCAATGGAGGATTTCCGGTTCAGAAGGGCACAGGCACGGGAAAGTTCGTTCAGGATCTATCGGACGGTCCGGTACGTGATGCATTGAACGGATTTCCAAAGCTGCGTGCATTGATGAACCTTGGTGCAGGAGATTTGGAAATCCAGGAATTTGCCGCAGTTAACGATTTGGAAAAGACGCGTGTACGCGGCGAACTGATTTCACTGAAATCCGAAAACAGGCAGGCGACCCTGGTGCGAGTTCGTTCCCTGCGCGGATATGAACCCGCCTATGAAACGATCTGCGCAGCATTGCAGGAAATGGCCGGGGACGAAGGCGGTCTTGATGTCGTTTACCCCATTCTGTTCCCTGAAACGCCCCCGTATCAATCCAAACCTATCGTACTATTGGGAAAAGAAGAGCCTTCAATTGAGGTTGCCGTGGATCTGATGCGCACCTTTCTGGCTGTTGCGCGGCGGAACGAAGCGGGTGTTATTGCCGACATTGATACCGAGTTTCTTCACGATTACCGCGTTTCGTTGCGGCGTGTCCGCTCGGTTCTCAGCCTGTTCAAAGGGGTCTTTTCACCTGCGCATACGAATGCCCTCAAGCGGCAATTTTCCGACCTTATGGCCCCGACCGGTCGGCTGCGGGACTTGGATGTGTACCTTTTGGAAAAGGATATGTATTTCAGCTTGATACCGCCCAATCTTCATGATGGTGCCGAGGCCATGTTTCGGCAATTCCAGACGGAACGTGCGCAGAAACTTTCAAGCCTGTCCCGTCGGTTCCGCAGTGCAGCCTATCAAAAGCAGATGGATGACCTTGCGGCGCTGCTTGCAGCTCCCCAGACTTTGCAACCGGGGCCCAACGCCGAACGCGGCGCTTATGAATATGCTTGCGCCCTGATCTGGAAACGCTACCGCAAGGTTTGCAAAAGGGCGCGGCGTATATCCCCCATGACCCCGGATAAAGCGGTCCACGATCTCAGGATTGACTGCAAGAAACTCAGGTATCTTATGGAATTCTTTGCACCGCTGTTTTATGAAAAGGCATTCAAGTCGATCATCAAGCCATTGAAAAAGTTGCAAGATAATCTGGGGCGTTTCAATGACTGTTCAGTCCAGCAGGACGCGCTGCTAGGGTTTGTGACTAAACAGTCGAACACACAAGGCCGGGTGGATGCCCAAATGGCCTTGGCCGCTGGTGGGCTGATTTCGGTGCTTGATCAGCGGCAAAAATCCGAACGGGATCGTGTGATCGCCAATTTCAACCATTTTGACAGCCCGGACATCCGGCATCTATTCCGCAGCTTGTTTCATCATAAGGGGGACTGAGGATTGAAAACCATTGCCTGCTACAGCAACAAAGGTGGTGTGGGAAAAACCGCGACCTCGGTCAATCTTGCCTATGCTTATGCGCGTTCGGGTCAAAACGTGCTGCTGTGTGATCTGGATTCCCAAGGGGCGTCAGGATTCTACCTGCGGGTAAAGCCGTCAAAAAAGCTGACTGAAGCACGATTCTTCGAGGATGTGGAACGGTTTACCAAATCGATCCGCGCCAGCGACTTTGACCGGATGGACGTCCTGCCTGCCAACCTGACCTATCGCGATTTCGATGTTTTCCTGTCGCGAATGAAAAACAGAAGATCCCGGTTGAAGAAAGCCCTGGTTGCGGCGGGCAGTGACTATGATGTGGTCATTCTGGACTGTCCGCCAAACTTTTCGACATTGTCCGAGAACGTATTCAAGGCTGCCGATCAGATTGTCGTTCCGGTTATTCCGACGACCTTGTCGGAACGGACATTCGATCAGCTAATCGGTTTTTTTGAACAGCAAAAACTGCCCAAGAAGAAGCTGAAGGCCTTCTTTTCCATGTTGCAACGGCGCAAGACCCTGCATCTGGAAACGATGGATGGAATGCGAAAGCTGTATCGCAAGAGGTTCATGAAAACGGTCATACCCTTCGCAGCCGATATTGAGCGCATGGGTAAGCACCGCGCGCCTGTCAGCGTATATGCGCGCTCGAGCGTGGCAAGTCGGGCCTACAAGGCGCTGTTTGACGAGTTGGAGGCCCTGGCATGAGCACGGAAATCGAACGCAAGTTTCTGGTGGCTGAACGGCCTGATCTGACAGAAACGCGCAAGGCCTTGGTGCGGCAGGGCTATCTGACTGCGCCAGACGATTCCACCGAACTGCGGTTGCGTCAGAAGAACGGCGTTCATTACCTGACGCTGAAGGGAAAGGGTGCAATGGTGCGTGTGGAAAGAGAGGCTGAAATCACACCCGAACAATTCAACACCTTCTGGCCCGAGACCGAGGGCCGCAGGGTCGAAAAAGAGCGCTACACCGGGGAGTTGCCGGATGGTCGGGTGTTTGAGCTGGACGTGTTTCTGGGCGATCTTGCGCCCTTGTCTCTGGTCGAGGTCGAGTTCACATCGGAAGCCGAAGCAGAAGGGTTCAGGCCGCCAAGCTGGTTCGGTACAGATGTGACCGGGGACAAGCGGTACAAAAACAAGATGATGGCGATTGACGGGATTCCCGACTAACCCTTTCGCGCCAGCGTCAGTGTTGCTTCAAGCCCCGGATTGCAATTGCGTGCCGAGAATTTGCCCCCATGCATATGCGAAATCGCCGCGACCAGCGCCAGACCCAGTCCGGAATTGCGTTCGGTGCGTGCGGGATCGAGCGTGACGAATGGCAGTTGCAGGCGCGGCAGATCCTCGGGCGGAACACCGGGGCCCTGGTCTCTGACGCTAAGAAGAACGTAATCCTTTATTCCGGACAGGTTTATCGTAATATCAGACTCTTCGGGCGCGTATCTCATCGCGTTTTCGAGTAAGTTTGACAAAGCCTGGGACAGTAATGGGCGATGCCCCTGAATAGGCTTTGCTTCGCCGGAAACCTTAAGTCGGATACCCTGATCCGCCGCGACAGGCTCGTACAGGTCCACCACGTCGCTCACCAACTGTTGCAGGTCAACTGGTTCGAACTGTTCCCGGCCCAGACCGGCCTCGGCGCGTGAAATTTCGGTCAACTGACCCAAAACCCGCAAAACGTGGTCGATTTCACCGGTCGCGCGGGCGATGTCGACTTCTCGGTCCAGATCACTCTTGCCGGGATCGGTCAAGGCTTCGATCCTTTGCCGTAGCCGCGAAAGGGGCGACCGCAAATCATGGGCAATCGAGTTTGATGTCGTGCGCAGGTTGCTGATCAGTTCTTCGATCCGGTCCAGCATGTTGTTCAGGGTGCCTGCGACCTGATCGAATTCATCCCCCGTGCCGCGAATAGGAATTCGGCGGCTCAGGTCGCCGGACACGATGTTATCCGCAGTATCCGCAACATCCTTGAGACGGGAAAACACCAGCCGGGTTAACAACCATCCGGTCAGCAGGCTCAGGACCAGTGCAATGGCCAGGGCCAACGCCAGCGATTGAAACAGAACACGGTCGAACTGCTGTCTGGCCGACGCGTCCCGTCCAACCAGAAGCCTTTCACCGCCGGGTAGCCGGACCGATGCCGCCGAAATCGGAACAAACTGATCAGATTCGGTTTGCCGCACCTGAAGATCGACCCAGCCGCTGCCTGCAGTCACATCGTCGGGCCATTGTGCGAGATTACCGGCAAGAGGTGTTCCAAACCTGTCCGTCAACAAATACAAAGCGTCGCGTTCGGCGGCGTTCGCAAGACGGCGATCAATGGCTGATATCAATCCGATCATGCCGCGTCTGTCGTATTCGTCCGCCAGCCCGGTCAGCTCGGCGGTTACGACAGACCGGGTTTCGCCTTCGATCGTTCTGTTTGCCGTCAAATAGACCAGTCCCAGAACAGTCGCAGTCAGCAATGTGCTGAGGATCATGCTGGCCAAAACAAGCCGCGTACGGGAATTTCGCAGGGACAGTCGCAGGTTAGCCATCAGAGATCATGTAACCGGCCCCCCGGACAGTTTCAATCAGGGGCTGGGCGTCGCCTTCATCCAACTGACGGCGGAGTTTCGAGATATGGACATCGACGACATTGGTATTGGGGTCAAAGTGATAATCCCACACGCCTTCCAACAGCATGGTGCGGGATACCACGCGGTTCTTGCGGCGCAGGAAGAATTCCAGGATCTGGAACTCGCGCGGGGTCAGGGAAATTTCACGCCCATCGCGCGTGACTTTGCGGGTCAACAGGTCCATTTCAAGGTCCCGGCAGTTCAGGGTCGGGTTTTCTTCGGCTTCCTGAGGGCGGCGCAACAGGGCCTCAATCCTAGCATGCAGTTCCTGAAACGAGAATGGCTTGACCAGATAATCGTCGGCACCGGCGCGCAAGCCTTTGACGCGCTCGTCAACAGCGCTCATGGCGGTCAGCATCAGAACGGGCGTCTTCAACCCGGCGGCGCGCATGGATTTGATCAGGGACAGCCCGTCAAGACCCGGCAACATCCGATCAAGGACGACAGCGTCAAATCCTCCGTCAGTTGCGTGGTACAGCCCCTCACGGCCATCCGCCGCAGTTTCGACAACATACCCTTCTTCGCCAAACCCCTTGGCGATAAAGTCCCGTGTCTCTTCGTCATCTTCGACGATCAGAAGGCGTCGGCTCATGATCGAGGTTCCTTTCTGCCGGGATTTAAACACAAATTTCAGATAAAGCACATGCCGGGTGCGACCAGGCACACCCGGCAGTGCCGGCAGGCTGCGGACAATTCAGACCCGCCGGCGAGGCGCGCGCCAAATTTCCCCATCACTTGGCACGCGCATGTCTCAGATCAGGCGATTTCGACCGCGACGAAGATCTGGTTGCCGCCGCGATTGATCAGAACCAGCGCAGGATCAGTCTTTTCGCTGTCCAGCGCCGCCTTCAGGGCCTCCGGAGTGATCGTGTCCTGACCGCCCAGTTTGACGATGACGTCACCGCGCCGTAGGCCTGCTTTTTCAGCCGGGCTGTCCGGCGACATGTCGGTCACGACGACACCTTCGACGGATTGGTCAACGCCCATTTCGGCCCGCGCGGCATCTGTCAGCGGGGCAACTGTCACACCAAGGGATGTACCGGACAGGGTCTCGTCAACCGCCTTGTCGGGTTCCGCCGATGCGGACTGATGCTGTCCGATGGTCAGTTTGACCTGTTCTTCCTTGCCGTCGCGCAACACGGTCAGCGTGCTGTCCGTGCCGACCTTGGTCGTGCCGACAAGAAGCGGAAGCTCGCTGCTGGAATCGACGCTCTGGTCATTGAAGCTGAGGATCACGTCGCCTTGTTGCAGGGCGCCTTCCGCGGGGCTGCCGGGTACGACATCCGACACAAGTGCGCCTGCTGACGACTCGATCCCCAATGCGGCCGCGAGTTCGGGGCTGACATTCTGGATCGAGACACCCAACCAGCCGCGGCTTACCTGACCATCATCCAAAAGGTCGGCGGTGATGTGTTCGACGATATTCGAGGTTACGGCGAAGCCCAGACCGACCGAGCCGCCGCTGGGTGAGTAGATGGCCGAGTTCACGCCGATGACTTCGCCTTCCATGTTGAACAGCGGGCCGCCCGAGTTGCCCTTGTTGATGGCCGCATCCGTCTGGATGAATTCAGCATATGGCCCTTGCGAGATGTTGCGACCCTTGGCCGAAACGATACCGGTGGTCACGGTTGAATGCAGACCGAACGGATTGCCGATAGCGACCACGTCTTCACCCACGCGGATTACTTCACTATCACCCATCTTGACGGCCTGCAGGTCCTCGCCCGCGTCGATTTTCAGAACGGCGATATCGGTCAGGGGGTCTGTCCCCACGATTTCGGCTTCGAAGGATCGGTCATCGCTCAGACGGACCGTAACCGTGGCGGCATTGTCTACGACATGGTGGTTGGTGACGATGTAGCCGTCCTCATCCAGCACAAATCCCGACCCCAGCCCCTGGGCCGGGCCGCGTTGGGGGGCATCGAAACCTTCAGGCATGCCGAAGCGCTTGAAGAACTCACCGAACGGGTGGCCTTCGAAATCAAACTCTTTTCCCTGAACCGGGGTAGGGGCGGCCTGTTGTTTGGCGATAATGGTCACGACCGATGGCGAAACGGATTCGACCAGGTCTGCCAGGGCTTCATCCGCCAACGACGGCAGGGCGGTCGAGGCCAGCATGGTTGCGCCCAGGGCGCTGGCGCCGATCCAGCCAGACGTGCGTGGTAAAAGAAGCGAGGATTTTCGGATGCTCATTTAGTTCTCCTGTTAACATCACGCGGTTACACCCGCGCGTTGAGACAGAAGATGCCGCTTCAGGCTTGGGCTTTCATGATCGCGAGATTAAGAAATCTTAATTCAGCCACATTCGGGCCTTCCTTTGTCACCAATCAGATCAACCGATACTGGGCGTGAACAGGGATCGCAGCTCACGAATCGGTGTATTGTTGCCAAAATCGCTGTCAATGGATGAAAACTGGTGAATTGAATCTGTTTGGTAAACAAAGGGGTCGCGCAAAGTTGTGCGGATCAGTAAATCGCTTTCAGGTTGTGAAGAGATATTATCTACTGACTAGACCTGAGTGTAACGCATTTTCTTTTTGCCGTTATTGATCACTCCAAACAATCATAAAACATCGGTTTGTAACTTGGCCATAAGAGCGTAATCGCGTTAAAGTTGAGCTTCAATAAGCGAGATGTTGCGCAAAAACTACCTGAATTCCTCGAAATTAACCGTTTCTTCCAATTTTAGATTGTTTGAAAGGGTCGGATAAGCGACGATGAAATTGTCCAAGCGAGGGGGAGCCAGAAGCACTAGGGGGTGCTGAAGGCTTACTCAGTACCAGAAGCGCTGAGCGGCATGTTAACGAGGGGGTCTTGTTTAGGTTCGGCAGCGTAATACCCGATAGCCTTGTAAGGTGGTTGGGTCGCGCTTTTGGAATTGGTGAAAAGTGGTAGTCTTGCTTTTGGGCAACCGGCCCGGTCGACAACGACCGGGCCGCGTCTATTTCGGGGGCCGTGTTCTGTGCCACTCGTCCCAGTCTTCTGGTGTATCCAGATCCAGCAGCGCCTTGCGTCCGGGCAGGCGGTGCAGATGAACCCTGTCGGAATGTGCACGCACAACGGATTGCGCACCTTCATCGCCCTTGAGTTGGCTCAGTAACGAAAAAAGCTTGTGGTCGAAAATGACAGGGTGCCCCGGCCTTCCGTTTTCTGTTGCACCACGCCAGATCAGTTTGTCCGGATGAGCTGTGACACAGGCCGCGACCGCCTCCAGATCATTGCCTGTTAATTCCGGAAGGTCCGCCAGCAGAACCATGACGGCTTTGGCTTCGGTTGGGATAGCGGCCATGGCACCGCGCAGGCTGGCGTTCATGCCTTCATCGGCATCCGGGATTTCCACCGCATGAACATCGAGTCCCTTTACGGCCCCGTAACGCGCATGCGGGGCGGGAGGCAGCGCAACAAAGACCGGCCCGACTGCCAACGCAGCCCGGGCCGAGCGGCGCAACAAAGGGATGCCATCGACATCCTGCATCAGCTTGTCTGCACCGCCCATGCGGCTGGATTGCCCTGCGGCCAGAAGAATGACGGGTATCTGAATCATTCCGCCATCATGCTGGGGCTGCAGCCCCGAGTCATCCCCGCATCCGCGCGCCATCCGCATCGAACAGCGGTTTTGAGATCACGTGCGCCTTGCGCATCTGGCCAAGTATTTCGATTTCAACTTCAAGTCCGTCGTGGGCGCGGTCAGCGGGCAGAAACCCCAGTGCGATGGATTCACCGGCGTAATGTGAATACCCGCCGGACGTGCAGAACCCGACAACTTCGTTGTCCAGCCAAATCGGTTCGTATGCGTTTACATCCGTGTCCTCCGCGTCGACTTCAAAGGCTACAAGCTGGCGTGTGGCACCGGCTTCCTTTTCGTGCTCGGCTGCCGCGCGGCCAATGAAATCAGCGTTTTTTGTAAACGAGATGAACCGATCCAGTCCGGTTTCCGCAGCAGTGTAATCCGGTGAAAACTCACGCATCCACGAGCCGAAAAACTTATCCAGACGAAGGCTCATTATCGCGCGCATACCAAACGGCACCATTCCAAACTGTTGACCGGCCTGCCACAAGGTCTGCCACAACTGTCGTTGGGCCATCGGGTCGCAGAACACCTCGTACCCCAGATCGCCGGTATAGCTGACCCTCTGAACAATACAGTCCGTCATGCCCACCGTCATTCGGCGCACATCCATGAACTTCAGACCTGATACGTCGTCCCGCGTACAGGCTGCCAGAACATCGCGGGCCAGGGGGCCTGCAACCTGAAATCCGTTCAGGCGATCGCTGATGTTTTCAATCTCGACATTTCCGGTTTGGTTCTGCCGGAACCAACGCATGTGAAACGCCTGGCTGCCGTAAGAGGCGGTCAGTTGAAATTCTGTTTCACCCAGACAGGAAATGGTGAAATCACCGATCAGTTTTCCTTTGGGAGAAAGCATCGGAGACAGGGACAGCCGCCCGACTTGCGGAATTCGTCCCGCCATGATCCGGTCCAGCCAGGCCCGGGCATCAGGTCCCGTGACGCGGTATTTTCCGAAGTTGTGAACCTCGTTGATACCTACGGCTTCACGAACCGCGCGCACCTCGCGACCGGTGGCCTCGAATGCGTCAGAACGACGGAAAGACGGGGTTTCGTGGTCCGGTTCATCGCCCTGGGCAAAGTAGTTGGGAACTTCCAGCCCGAATTGCTGCCCCCAGACCGCGCCCATGTTGCTGAAAATGTCATACATCGGTGTGGTTCGGTTTGGACGCGCAGCGGGCAGTTCCTCGTTCGGGTAGGCGACGCTGAACCTTTTCTGATAGTTTTCAATCACCTTCGGGCGGGTGTAGCCGGGGCTTATCCAATCGCCAAAGCGGGCAACGTCCATGGCAAAGACGTCCCGTTCGGGTTCGCCTTCGATCATCCACTGCGCCAGCGTCAGGCCAACGCCACCGCCTTGGCTGAATCCGGCCATCACGCCACAAGCTGACCAGTAGTTGCGCATGCCCGGCACCGGCCCGACCAGAGGGTTCCCGTCAGGTGCAAAGGTGAACGGGCCGTGGATCACGGATTTCACGCCCGCTTCGGCCAGAACGGGGAAGCGTCTATAGGCAAATTCGATACTGTCAGTGATTTTGTCATAATCATCGGGCAGCAATTCGTGGCCGAACTCCCACGGGGTTCCATCCACGGCCCAAGGCTTGCAGGGCTGTTCATAAAACCCAATGCACAGGCCGCGTCCTTCCTGCCGCAGATAGCTTTCGCCAGCGGGGTCCATCACATGCGGGTGTTCGCCGCCTGCGTCAATGATTGCTTCGATCTGCGGGATCGAGTCGGTAACGAGATACTGGTGCTCCATCGGATGCAGCGGGAAATAGATACCCGCCATCGCCCCGACCTCGCGGGCCCACAAGCCGCCAGCGTTGACAATATGTTCGGCGTGGATCGTACCCTTGTCGGTGACGACATCCCATGAACCGTCAGGCCGTTGCCGGGTTTCCCGAACCATGCAATGGGTTTCGATCGTGGCCCCGCCCATCCGGGCCGCCTTGGCATAGGCATGGGTCGTACCGGACGGGTCCAGATGCCCGTCGAGCGGATCATACAGCGCGCCGATGATGCCTTCGGTGTTGGTGATCGGCGCAATCTTGCGGATTTCTTCGGGCCCGACGATTTCAGTGTCCAGTCCCATGAACCGATGTTTGGCCCGTTCAGCCAGAAGCATGTCAAATCGGTCCTGATTATCGGCAAGCGTGACTCCACCCACGTGATGCAGCCCGCAGGACATGCCGGTGATCTCTTCCAGCTCTTTGTACAGGCGGATGGTGTAGCCCTGAAGGGCAGCCATATTGGTGTCGCCGTTCAGTGTGTGAAACCCCCCGGCCGCGTGCCAGGTGGATCCGCTGGTCAACTCTGACCGTTCCAACAGCATAACATCTGACCACCCAAGTTTGGTCAGGTGGTACAGGACCGAGCATCCGACGACACCGCCGCCGATCACGGCAACCCGGGTTGTGAGATTCATGATTTGCTCCACAAGGTTTTATGCCAGTCTGTATCGGCGGGCAGGGGATGCAACGCCAAATACGACATTGGGTGTCGCTTGGGCACGCAAACAATCGATTGCGTTGGGAGGCCGGACTCCTGCGGCTGGCTGCTATACCATCTTGCTTCAGAGTGGGCGGATCTTCAGCCCGGTGATCCGGTTGCCTTCCCGCGCGGTGACTTCAAAGCGGAACCCGTGGAAGGAAAAGACCTGTCCGACAGTCGGGATCATCTGCGCCTCGTGAATGACCAGACCGGCGACAGTGTTGGCCTCTTCGTCGGGCAGGGTCCATTCCATCGCGCGGTTGACGTCTCGGATCGTCATCGCGCCTTCGACCAGAAACTGCCCGTCATCGGTCCGCGTAATCGCTATTTCTTCGTCCAGATCGAACTCATCGGCGATTTCGCCCACGATCTCTTCAAGAATGTCCTCAAGCGTGATCAGGCCGCGGAGCGAGCCGTATTCATCGACAACCAGTGCAAAATGACTGTGCATGCGCAGGAATTCCCGCATCTGATCGTCCAAAGTAGTGGTTTCGGGAACGAAATACGGATCGGTGGCCACCTTGGAGATGTCGAAGGACTTCAGCCGGTCTGTGTCGCCGTCGTGTCCGCCCACCTGGGCATACATGGCGCGAAACAGGTCCTTGGCGTGCACGACGCCGACAATGTTCTCGGGCTCGTCGCGGAAGACGGGCAAGCGGGTGTGCGGGCTTTCCAGACATTGTTTCAGAATTTTTTCGGGCGCGTCGTCCGCGTCGATCATTTCGATATTGGATCGATGCAGCATGATCTCTTCCACCGCGCGATCGCCCAGATCAAGCGCGCCCAGAATGCGGTCCCGGTCTTCTTTTTCCACCACGCCTTCGGAATGTCCCAGATGCAGGGCGCCCGCGATTTCTTCGCGCACGGCAAGGATGTTGCTGTTGGGGTCAATCTGAACGCCAAACAGGCGCAACACGCCGCGCACCAGCAGACGCACCGCCGCGACGACAGGGGAAAACACCGTCACCACGATTCCGATGATAGGAGCCACCGCGGCGGCTGCTTTTTCCGCGTTCGTGATGGCATAGGTCTTTGGCAGAACTTCGGCAAAGATCAAAACCAACAAGGTCATCACCAGCGTTGCCAGCGCCACACCGCTTTCGCCGAACAGTCGCGTAAAAAGTGCCGTTGCCAGCGAGGCGGCAAGAATATTGACCAGATTGTTGCCCAGCAGAACCGAACCGATCAGTCGTTCATTGTCGTCGGTAATGTCCAACGCTTTTTGCGCACCGCGTGATCCCTTGTCGGCTTGTACCCGCAGCTTGCCGCGGGATGACGCGGTCAATGCCGTTTCGGATCCCGAAAAGAAGCCTGACAGAACAAGCAAAAATAGGATTGCGCCGGTGGTGAACCAAAAAGCGCCGTCGATCAGAGAAGAAGTGGGTTCCATCGTTCTTTATTGTTGATGCGGTTGCGATTGTTATGGGGGTGCCACCCCTCCGGATCAAGGGTTTAGCCCTTGTTGTCCGGGTCTTTCGCCAGCGGGTGATGCTCCAGCACCAGTTCTGACAGGCGTTCGTCCAGAACATGAGTGTAGATTTCCGTGGTCGCCACATCCGCATGACCCAGCAAGGTCTGGATCGACCGAAGATCTGCGCCATTGGCCAAGAGGTGGGTGGCAAAAGCATGGCGTAGAGTGTGCGGTGTGACCTTTTCGGGCGAAACCCCGCCCTGAACCGCCAGTTCCTTGACCAGCAAAAAGAACCTGTGCCGTGTCAAATGGCCGGACTTGCCCCGGGACGGGAACAGAAACCGGGATCTTTGCCCACCTTTCGCGACCGTTTGGTCTTCGGCCTCGTCCCGCAGGGGCAGCCATGCCGCCAACGCATCGCGGGCAGGCGGGGACAGGGGCACCATCCGCTCTTTCCCGCCTTTGCCCAGAACCAGAAGCATGCGCGGATCGCCACGCGCCGATGAAACCGGCAGCGAGACCAGCTCGGTCACGCGCATCCCAGTGGCGTAAAGAAGCTCCATCAGGCAGGTATTGCGAACCCGATCCGCGACACTGCGCCCGGTTTGGCGTGCGGCGTCCAGCAGCCTGTCGACCTCGGGTACATCCAGCGTTTTGGGCAATCGTTTGGGCCGTCCGGGACCCTTGATCTGAATGGCCGGGTTGGTGTCGCGCCAACCTTCCTCGAAGGCGAACCGGTACAATTGCTTGATGGCCGATAATCGCCGCGCGCGGGTCGAGCGGGACAACCCCTGCGCGTCGCAATCGATCAGATAGGCGTCGATCCGGTCCCTGTCGGCGTCAGCGAAACTCGAAGACCGCCGCTCCAGCCAGGCCGCAATATCTTTCAGATCACGCCCATAGGCCAGCAGGGTGTTGGTTGCCGCCCCAAGCTCGGCCGCCTGAGCCTGTAAAAAGGTCGAAATCCATAGGTCCTGAGTGGCCGGGGATGCCATTCTCAAACTCCTTGAAGGATCAGCAACTGAAGCGCCGCGCGACGGGCTGTATCTTCAAGTCCGACGCGGCGCAAAGTGGCGATGGCCGCGGTCAGGTCCACAAGATTTCCGCGGGCACCATGGGCAAAAAGGGTCATGGCCTCCAGAATGGCCTCGCCCAGCTGATCATTGGCCAGCAAGGTTTCGATGTCGGATGGGATTGGTGCGGCCCAGACAAACCCCTCGGCAACGGCATCTGCAAGTGGAGATGGTGATTTGGCACGACCGGGATCACCTTGCGCCAGTGCTGCCAGAAACTGTGCTCCTTGTTCCGTTTCCGGTATGTCAATTGCAGCGGTTTCGTACAATTCAGACAAAAGCAGAATGCGCCAACGCAAGGCTTCGGATGCGTCATCTGGCAGCGTAACCCGCGACAGCCGTTCGGCAAACAGTTCGGCAAAAGGAACTTCCAGCCCGATGTCGCGCATCTGTTTCCAGACCGTCAGCAGGGCTTCGGCAATGGAGTTGGGGTTCCCGGTTTCAAGCGCGCTTTCAAACCGTTGAACAGCCGCAACCCGATCCCAGACCGCGCCCGAGGCCGCAGGTTTGCGTTCGGTATAAAGGCCAAGCAACTGATTGGGGGTCAAAGCGCCGATTCTCGTCAAACGTTCGGCGGCCTCGATCTGGGCTTTCCAGCCTGCAACATCGCGCAGGTCCGCGTTTGCAAATGCTCGGGGCAAAGGGGCCGAGGGCAAGCGTTCGCCAATGGCTTCAAACAGCCGGAAACTCAGCGGATCGGGGTTTTCAGGCTGCGGCAGATAGGCGGCCCCTTCAAACAGTTCAGGGCTAAGGAAGCGATCAAGAACCGCCAGATCTTCGTCGGGCAGAATTTGCAACGCATGCGCGGCTTCCAGTGTCAGCGCGGCCGAGACCCAGTCTCCGCGGCGCGCCTTACAGAAGATTTGAGCAGCATAGTCGGTCGACAGATAAGGCTGTGCAATCAATGCGGTGCAGCTGCGGTCCTCGTCGCCAGTCAGAAGTGTGGCGTCAAACCAACGCTGAAATCGCGCCTGGCTGTCGGTTGGTCCGGCAAGCTGAACCAGAGACTGGGCGGGATCAGCGGCCCCCAATTGCATCAGCCGGTCCAGGCGGGCCAATAACAGCGTTTCTTCCGCTTCTGGTCCCGAGGGCGCCCGCGCTTCAGATAGCAGCAGGGTGAACAGCAATCTTTGCATCGCTGCATTGTATTTGACCGGAACATTCGCAATCAGTTCGGCCAAACGATCTGGATCGCTGTTCTGCCACAGATCGACGGGCAGCCCGGTGACCGATGATGACACGAGGCCCAGCGGTTGCGACAAAGCCTCGAGCGGTGTGACCTGGACGTCGGGCTGAATGCCGGTCTGGGTAACCGGGGGTTCCAGCAGAACGGTACCTGGCAGGTTTTCGGGCGGATCGGTCAACCAGTCAATGGCCGAGAGAGGTTCCTGTTGCGCTTGCGCCGTACTAGCCAGAACCAGCAAAACCGCCGCTGCTTTAATTCGCATCCAAATCAACCGGTTCGCGTATTTCACTTTGCGGGGCAGAGAAGTCCGCGCCGAAGTAGGGGCCAACATAGGTATAGGCGACCAACCCGATGAAACTCAGGCAAATGATATATATAACGAACTTGATCAAGCGGCCCATGGCTCAACGCTGCCTCAATTTTTGATTTTGACCAAGTTATAACTGGCAATTTTCACAAGATCACGTCATTCACGGTGAAATGAGCGAAATTAAGCATAACACCCGCACGGTTGACCCGTCAGCAGGCTTTGCACTGCACAAAACGGTTGTTTTGGTGGGAATGATGGGTGCAGGAAAGACGGCCGTGGGCCGCGCCCTTGCGGCGCGGCTTGGCGTGCCCTTTCTGGACAGCGATGCCGAAATCGAATCGGCGGCGAATATGACGATCCCGGAAATCTTTGAGCGCGATGGTGAATCCTTTTTCCGGACCAAGGAAAGCCAGGTCATCGGGCGTCTTCTGGATGAGGAAAAAGGCATCCTCTCGACCGGCGGTGGCGCATTTTTGTCGGGGGATAACCGACGGATGATCAGCGAACGTGGGGTATCGGTCTGGCTGCGCGCCGATCTGAACGTGTTGTGGAACCGTGTCCGGCACAAAGACACGCGCCCCTTGCTGCGCACGGCTGATCCCCACGCGACCTTACGCGCGTTGTATGAAGATCGCGTGCCGGTCTATGCGCTGGCTGATCTGACCGTTGTTTCGGACGGCGAAATTTCGATCGACAATATGGTGAACCGGGTAATCGAGTCTTTGATGACGCGCCCGGACGTTCTGGAACGAAAATAAATGCATCAAACCGTAAATGTGGAACTTGGAGATCGGTCTTACGACGTTGAGATTGGACCCGATCTGTTGGCGAAGTCCGGTGAGTTTATCGCGCCCTTGCTGCATCGGCCAAAAGTGGCGGTTCTGACGGACGAGAATGTCGCCGCATTGCATCTGGATGGTTTGCGCGATGGGTTGCAATCTGCAGGCATCGGCATGAGCGCGCTGGCACTGCCCGCCGGCGAGGCGACAAAAAGCTGGCCTCATTTTGAACGTGCGGTCGAATGGCTGCTGGCGGAAAAGATCGAACGGCGCGATGTCGTTGTCGCCCTCGGCGGCGGCGTCATTGGCGATCTGGCCGGATTTGCCGCTGCGGTGTTGCGGCGCGGTGTGCGGTTCGTGCAGATCCCGACCTCGCTGCTGGCGCAGGTCGACAGCTCGGTCGGTGGAAAGACGGGCATCAACGCACCCCAAGGCAAAAACCTGATTGGCGCGTTTCACCAGCCCTCACTGGTGCTTGCGGATACCTCGGTCTTGGGATCCATGACACAGCGGGACTTTCTTTCGGGCTACGGGGAAGTGGTAAAATACGGCCTGTTGGGCGATGCCGCGTTCTTTGAGTGGCTTGAAAAGAACGGGCCTTCGGTGTCGTCGGGCGATATGCAGTCCCGCGTGCACGCCGTTACCCGGTCCGTCCAGATGAAAGCCGACATCGTTGCGCGCGACGAGACTGAGCAGGGTGATCGAGCCTTGCTGAATCTTGGTCATACATTCTGTCACGCGCTCGAGGCAGCAACAGGATACTCGAACAGGCTGCTACATGGGGAAGGTGTCGCCATTGGGTGCGCCCTGGCTTTTGAACTGTCCTCGCGGCTGGGGCTATGCTCGCAGGAAGATCCCAGCAGGGTGCGGGCGCATCTTCGGGCGATGGGGATGAAAACGGATCTGGCTGACATTCCCGGTGAATTGCCGGGGGCCGAGGTGTTGGTGGATCTGATGGCGCAGGACAAGAAGGTCATTGATGGACAATTGCGGTTTATTCTGGCGCGCGGGATAGGTCAGGCTTTTGTGACCTCTGATGTTCCGCGCGATGCGGTCCTGTCCGTGCTTGAGGATGCTCTTTCAATCAACTGATTGTAAGGCGCTTTCAGCGACCGCGCAGAACCATCAGCTCACCGATATTTTCGCGTGTGATATACCCAATCATGCGCCCACCGGCAGTTCGGACGGCAATTGCGGGTGCGCCTTTGTGCAAACCGTCCAGAACGGTTTCCAGGCCACTGGTTAATTGAACCGACGGAATATCCGTCTCCATAATCGAAGTGGCAGGGTCCGATCTGGGACGATCTCCCTCAAGAGCGGCAAATAGGCGGTTGCGGGTCACGAACCCCAATAGGGTTCCGTCGGCTTCAATCACCGGAAACTCGTGCTGCGTGGTATGAATGACGGCCTGCGCCGCAGTGTCGAGCGTATCGCCGGGCGAAAGCGGATGAAATTCGGTGATAATGGCGTCGCGCGCCAATACCCGCCGGGCCACAGATCGCATTGCGACATCCTGACTTTCCGCGTTGGCCGCGATAAAAACAAAGACAGCTATGAGCACCAGAATGGGGTTGCCTGTATTCAGGCCGAGAAAGCCCAAACCAATCGCCACAACTTGCCCGCCCATTGCTGCGACGCGGGTGGCTTTGACCCGGTCCATCTTGAGGCATAGCAGGGCCCGGAAAACGCGTCCGCCATCCATCGGAAATGCCGGGATCATGTTGAATGCAGCAAGCAGGAGATTGATATAGGCCAACCGGTTCAGAAGTCCGATATGGACCGAGTCGATCTGGGCCATCGTTTCAATGGGCATGCTGGCCCCAAAAGTGACCAGCACAAACCAGATCACGATATTGACCGCCGGCCCGGCCAGCGCCACCCAGACCTCTTGCATAGGCTTTTCCGGCATGCGTTCAAGCCGAGCAAGGCCACCGATGGGCAAAAGGGTTATGTCCGGGGTTTTGATGCCGAACCGCCGCGCCATAAGCGCGTGCCCGAACTCGTGCGCCACCACACAGGCAAACAGCAGCAGGACAAAGATGATGTTTTGCAGGGCTGCGTTCCATCCACCCTGCGTATAGGCCGCGAACCCGATCCAGGCGAGCAACAGGAAAAAGGTGACATGGACCCTCAGTTCGGACCCGAGCAGCCGGCCGAGAGAGAAGGACCATGTCATGATATGTCTCCGCTATGCTTAGAACGGAATCTCGTCGTCGTCGATTCCGCCTGATGCAGGGGCCGGTGCGCTGGACTGGCCGCCGTAGGAGTCGCCATAGCCTCCGCCGGCCTGACCACCGCCATAGCCACCGGACTGGCTTCCGCCATATCCACCACCGCCGCCTTCACCGCGTGCATCCAGCATGACCAGGGTTGAGCCAAATCCTTGCAAAACAACTTCGGTCGAATAGCGGTCCTGGCCAGACTGGTCCTGCCATTTACGCGTCTGCAACTGACCTTCAAGATAGACCTTTGAGCCTTTGCGTAAATACTGCTCGGCCACGCGAACCAGACCTTCGTTGAAGATTGCAACCGTGTGCCATTCGGTCCGTTCGCGCCGCTCACCTGTATTGCGGTCCTTCCATGTCTCGGACGTGGCGATGCGAAGGTTGCAGACCTTGCCGCCATTCTGGAATGTTCGCACTTCAGGATCGCGGCCAAGATTGCCGACCAGAATGACTTTGTTGACTGAACCCGCCATGTATTTCCCCGTACTGTTCTGACTTGATCGCGCCCGAATCTGGCGCCTGTGTTCCTGAGCGACCCTATACGGACTGCGATCCGGTTGAAACCGAGTTGATGGTTACAACACCCGGCGGGAAAACTCTCAGGTTTTGTTTACCAAGCTTTCATTATTGGCTGGAATACCTATACTCCGGCAGAGTTTTGAGTGAGCAGGATAAGCATAAATGCGGTCTAAGATTGGTGGCTTCTTTGTTCTGGGCCTGTTGCTGGCGTCGGTTCCAGCCAGTGCGCAGACGTTGTCCAGCAAAAGCCGCAAGGACATATTCCTAAAGCAGGCCAAAGTCCTGGATAGCAGGTCCGCGACCCAGTACCGCGGGTCCGAGCGGCTCAAACCGAAATCCGCCCAGGGGAAATTCAACAAACGTTATACCGGCAAATACCGGGGGCAATATCTGGCGCTGGCCCGTGACGCTGCGCGCAAGCACAGCATCCCCGAAGACCTTTTCCTGCGGCTGGTGCAGCAGGAAAGTGGCTGGAACCCGACTGCGAAGTCCCACAAGGGGGCGCTTGGGCTGGCGCAACTCATGCCGCAGACCGCCAATCTGCTGGGGGTTGATCCGCTTGATCCAAAGCAAAATCTGGAAGGTGGCGCGCGGTACCTGTCGTGGCAATATCGCAAGTTCAAATCCTGGCCGCTGGCTCTGGCGGCGTATAACGCCGGCCCCCTGGCCGTGGAAAAGCACGGTGGAATACCGCCTTATGCGGAGACCCAGAACTACGTGAAGGTGATTTGGGGCGGCTGAAATGGCCTCGCTGCACTGCGGAGGGGCGGATTCTTGATCGCCGGGTGACGGTCGGCCTAACCTGAGAGGGAAAGCTCCATCACAAACGAGGCATCCGATGCCACACAATCGCCCGGACATCCCGCAAGGTACAATGGCCAATTGGCAGCGGTTGGTGGATCTTGTGGCGCAGCTTGCCGATGTTCCGGCCAGCCTGATCATGAAGACGGATGCGCCCGATCACAGGGTTCTGGTCACGTCCGATCACCCGCAAAACCCGTACCCCGTCGGCATGAACTTTCAGCTGCATCCGAAACTGTATTGTCAGGGCGTCTTCGAACGCGACGGTGAACTGGTTGTCGAGGACGCGACATGTGACCCGGTCTGGAACAAAAATGAAGACCTTGAACACGGCATGTCCTTTTATATCGGGTTGCCGCTGAAGTGGCCGGACGGCGAGATATTCGGAACGATCTGCGTGCTGGACCGCCACCGCAACCGCCGCGCGCTGCTTTTCCGCGAGGGATTGATCCAGTTCGCCCGCATGGTCGAAGCTGATTTGGCTTTGTTGCAGGAGGTTTATCTGCGCCGCGCGATTGAGGCGAAACTGAATGAGACGCTGGCGCAACTGGAAGACAGGGTTCAATCCCGCACGAAAGAACTGCGAGAGACCAACACAGCCCTGCGCGTTTTGTTGTCCAGCCTCGACGACGACCGGAAAAACCGGGACCAGAAGATTGTCGAGCAGGTTCGGGCCATGGTTCTTCCGTATCTGCACAAACTGCGTGATCATCTGAACGCGGAAGACGCCTCTCACGCGTATCTGGAGCTTGCCGAGGATAATCTGAAACAGATCACCTCGGATATCTCTGACAAGTTGTCGGACGCGTTTTCGATCATGACACCGACAGAAATTGAAATCGCCCAGCTTGTTATGACGGGAATGACCACCAAGGACATAGCCAAGGTTCTGTGCCGCGAAACTTCGACCATTGATTTTCACCGCAACAACATTCGCAAGAAACTCGGACTGGAAGGCCGCGATCAGAACCTGCGCAGCCATCTGCTCACGATTTCGTGAAGGCTCAGTATGGGGAATGCCCCCATATTACCCCCCGATATTTCTCGTCTGAGAATGGATACCTTTGCTTGTTAGCCTGCCTTTGAAGGTGCGGATCGTACCGCACCTAACCAACACGGAGGTCAGCACATGGATCGCAAGGATCTGAAGCCAACAATCATGAATGGATCACGGGACACACTGGCACCCGGCCTGTCGCGCCGATCATTCTTTCTGGCTGCTGGTCCGGCAGGTGTGGGGGCAGGGGCGTCTCTGGTTGCCGGATCGCCGGTACAGGCGCAATCGCAAGCTTGGCTTCAGCCCGGGAACAACAACCACGTCATGGACCTGCAGGGCTCGACCGGGCAGGCTTCGACAGGCGCTGTGGGGATTGACTATTACGGTCACTGCGCAATCAAGATCACATCGCCAAACGGGGCGACGGTTCTGTTCGACCCGTGGCGTGACGATCCGTCCGGTGCATGGGGGCTTTGGTTCCGCAATGAGTTTCCGCAGATATCCGTGGACATAACCATGTCGACCCACGCGCATTTCGATCATGATGCGATCGAACGGCCGAGTTCGACCATGGTGCTGGACAGGATGGTCGGAAACTTTGAATTTGCCGATCTCAAGATTACCGGGTTTGCGGACAAGCATGCCTGCGTTGCGCCGGGCTGGTATGACTGGACCAATGCGCTGGCGGAATTCGGAGCCGAGGCCTGCCCGCCGAACAATGTCGGCCACATGGACATGGTCGTCTACCTCGTCGAAACCGGCGGGATCCGCACCCTGATCTGGGGCGACAACCGCCACAATCCGCCGCAGGAATTCTGGGATGCCATCGGGCAGGTGGATGTTCTCACCCTGCCGGTGGACGGATCCCAACACATCCTCAGCTATGATCAGGGCAACGATATCGTGGCCAGATTGAAACCCAAGGTAATCATCCCGACCCATTACCTGAACGAAGTGACGTCATACACGCTGACAACGTTGCAGTCCGCAGATGAATGGGTGAAAGCGCAAAAGAGCCATACGATGCTCGACAGTGCCGGTCTGAAACTGGAGGCCGGTGAGGTCGCAGGCATGGATCAGGAATTCATGCATTTCGGAAACAACGTCCTGACCGGGTGAGCACAAATCTGACCGGGGCTACCACTCACAACATATCCCGGGCGCCGTCCCAAAAATATGCGGCGCAAAAAAACAAAGGCCGGTCTGACGACCGGCCTTTGTCAATCGATTCACGTTGTCTATTCTGCGGCAATCTTGATGACCGGCTCCATTCGGGCAAGGATATCCTCGGCCAGATGACATTTGACCTGATGACCGTCTGCCAGTGTCTGGACGGGCGGGACGCGTTGCTCGCACAGCCCATCCGGAACCTGTGACTTCCACCGACAGCGGGTCTGGAACGGGCATCCCGGCGGCGGGTTCATGGCCGACGGAATATCGCCTTCCAGAACGATGTGCTCCTTCTGGATCGACGTATCCGCGATGGGCACCGCGCTCAGCAGGGCTTCGGTATATGGATGGTACGGTGGCGCAAAGACCTGATCTGTGGTCCCAAGTTCGACCACATGGCCCAGATACATCACCATTACGCGGTCGCTGAGATAGCGCACGATCGACAGATCGTGACTGATGAACAGCAACGTCGTCTTCTGTTTGCGCTGAATTTCCATCAACAGATCGGTCACGGCAGCCTGCACCGACACATCAAGCGCGGAAACGGGCTCGTCCGCCACAACGATGCGTGCGTCACCGGCAAAGGCACGGGCAATACCGACCCGTTGCTTCTGGCCGCCCGACAACTGACGCGGCATACGGTCGGCGAATGCGCGGGGCAGTTTCACCAGATCCAGCAGTTCCAGCATCCGCTTCTTGCGCTCTGCCTCGGAGTTGCCGACGCCAAAGATCTCCAAAGCGCGAATGATCTGACGCCCCACCGTCATCGAGGGGTTCAGCGTATCAAACGGGTTCTGGAACACCATCTGAACTTCGCCAACGGTCTTGGCGTCACGTTCCTCGATCGGGACCTGTTCGATATTGCGGTTGTCCAGAAGAATCTGACCGTCGGTGGCCGTTTCAAGCCCCATCAGGACCTTGGCAAAGGTGGATTTGCCGCAGCCGGATTCACCCACAATGGCCAGCGTCTCGGATTCATGCGCCTCGAAACTCAGCGTTTCGTTGGCTTTCACCACCTTCTTCTCGCCGCCACCGAACAAGGCGTTCGCCGCAACCTCGTAGTACTTCTTGAGGTTGTCCATCTTGAGAACGGTTCGGCCGATCTCGGCCTTTTCCTTCTGTTCGCCCACAGTGATCGGGGCGTTCCAGTCGATCTCCTGAAATTTTAGACAGCGCGTGTGGTGCCGGTCATTGCCGGGCACCGCCTGCATCAGGATGTCCTGCGCATCACAGCGCTCTTCCTCGAAATAATCGCAGCGCGGACCAAAGTTGCATCCCGGAGGCCGCTCATGGGGCAAGGGGAAATTCCCGGGAATGGCGACCAGCGGGCGCGAATTCTTGTCCGCCCCCGGCAGCGGTATCGACCGGAACAACGCCTGCGTATAGGGGTGCTGCATCTCGTCGAACACATCCTTGATCGAACCGCGCTCGACAGCCTCACCCGAATACATCACGCACAGCCGGTCGCAGGTTTCCAGAACCAGACCGAGGTTGTGCGAGATAAACAACATCGAGGTGCCGTATTTCTTGCCCAGATCCTTGACCAGTTCGACAACCGCCGCCTCAACTGTCACGTCCAGTGCGGTCGTCGGCTCGTCAAGGATCAGCAGTGCCGGTTTCGACATCAGCGCCATGGCGATCACGATCCGCTGCTGCTGACCGCCGGACAACTGGTGCGGGAATGAGTTCAACATCCGCTCGGGGTCGGGCAGACGCACATCGGTGACCACCTCCAGCGCACGGGCATAGGCCTCTTCAGCGCCCACACCCTCGTGGATCATCGGCACTTCCATCAGCTGCTTGCCGATCTTCATTGCCGGGTTCAGCGAGGCCATCGGCTCCTGATAGATCATCGCGATCTCGTTGCCGCGAATGTCGCGCAATTCCTCAGTGGTCATCTCGGACAGATCGCGACCCTTGAACTTGATCGTACCACCCACGACGCGCCCGTTCTTCCCCAGGTCCTGCATGACACCCAGTGCAACGGTTGACTTCCCGCAACCGGATTCACCGACCAGTCCCACGGCTTCGCCTGGCTGCACACTGACCGAGAAATCCATTACGGCGGGTATTTCCCGCAGGCGGGTAAAGAATGAAATCGACAGCTTGTCGATCTCCAGGATCGGGCCGTCATATTCCGCCAGTTTGTTCATCGTTTCCTACTCCCTGATGAAGCTGTGCAAGCGACAATCTTCATCTTTTCGAAAATACTCCGGGGATCCGGGGGCAGGGCCCCCGGCCTCGATCACATCAGTCCTTCAGACTTTCTTCGCGCAAACCATCTGCCAGCAGGTTCAAACCAAGAACCAACGACAAGAGCGCAAGCGCGGGCGGAAGGGCCGGGTGCAGATAGATCGACAACAGCTTGCGCCCCTCGTTGATCGTCGAACCCCAGTCCGGGCTTTCAGGCGGCAAACCCAGTCCGAAGAAACCCAACGTTCCCAGAAGGATGGTGGTATAGCCGATACGCAGACAGAAATCGACGATCAGCGGGCCGCGCGCGTTTGGCAGGATTTCCCAAAGCATGATGTACCAGGGACCTTCACCCCGGGTTTGCGCCGCCGCCACATAGTCGCGTGTCTTGATGTCCAGCGCGAGGCCACGGACGATACGGAACACGGTTGGTGAGTTCACAAAGACCACGGAAACGAACACGACGAGAATACCGCCCGGAATATCGAACAGATCCAGATAGGTAGGCAGACCCCAGATGCGATAGTCATCGGTGTTGATCACGTAACCGCCTGTCGAAATCAGCGACAGGTACAACCAGATCGCAACGCCCAATACTCCGATCAGAAGTGGCGTTCGGAATTTTGGCCGCGTGTAATAGCGTGAGTTCAGCAGCACCCCAAGGAACAGGATCGGGAACAGGAACAGGACGGCCGCCATGTAGTTCGGCACACCTGTCGCGACGATCTCCGGGGTGACCAGCAGATAGAACAGCAGGATCACGGGGAAGGCCAGGATCAGGTTGGCAAGGAACGACAGAAACGTATCCAGCCGTCCGCCATAGTAACCGGCCGGCAGACCCAATGTGATCCCGACCATGAACGCAAACATGGTGGCCAGCGGCGCGATCTGCACAACGATCCAGGCGCCCTTGACCATCCGGCTGAACACATCGCGCGCCAGATTGTCTCCACCCAGCAGATACCAGGCGAATTCGCCTTCCTCCAGATTTGGCAGCGGAGTGCCGGGGACCTTGTTCTTCATACCCGAGACTTGCGCCAGCGGGTCGTGCGTCACGATCAGGTCCATCGCTCCGAAGATGCCGGTAAAGACCCAGAACATGACAAGGCCAAAACCAATCATGCCGATTGGGCTGTCGTACAGTTTGCCGTACAAACCCAGCCGTCTCTTGAAGGCGATCGACATGGCGTAAAGTATGATCAGTGACACCCAGACAGGCAGGAATTGTTGCGAGATGGCCCCGATGATACCGGCACCGGTACCGAACAGGATGCCCAGCACGATATAGGCAAGCGCCAGGCCGACTGAGGCCAGAAAACTAAGGCGCAATGACGACTGTATCAGCCCCCGCACCCCGCCGGCCGAGCTGAGCGTGCCATCCGGATTGACGCTCACCTGGGCTTCGGGCAGGACGATACTGGCCAGAATCCAGACCACGATCGACAATACCAGTACCGCAATCGCGATCATCAGCAGGGGATTCAGAAAGGCGATAGAGCCGGTCCAGCTTAGAGGTTCCATGTTCTATCTCCCTTACGAAATGCGGATGCGCGGGTTGAGGTACACATAGCCGATGTCCGAGATCAGCTGCGTGATCAGCACCACGAAGACCGACACGACCGAGATTGCCAGCAACAGCTGAATGTCGTTGTTGCCCGCGGCCTGCACCAGCGCCCAACCGAAACCCTTGTAGTTGAACAGGGTCTCGACGATCACGACACCATTCAGCAGCCATGGGAACTGCAGCATGATGACGGTGAACGGCGCGATCAGTGCGTTGCGCAATGCGTGTTTCATAACGATATTGCCGAACGATACCCCTTTCAGACGGGCGGTCCGGATGTATTGAGCGGTCATCACCTCGGTCATCGAGGCGCGGGTCATCCGGGCGATATAGCCCATCCCGTAAAGGGCAATGGTCAGAACCGGCAGGAAGAAATTCTCGAATGTCGGGTTGTCCATCGCCTGTGTGGCCGTGCCCTTGAACCATTTCAGGCCGACGGTGGACGAGGTGAAGATCGCGATGAAGATAACGCCGGACACATATTCAGGTGTCGCTGTCGTGATGATCGAAAATGTCGACAGGGAACGGTCCAGCGCCGATCCTTCCCGCATTCCCGCCAGCACACCGACCAACAGTGCCGAAGGAACCATAAGGACCAGAACCCAGAACATCAGATACCCGGTATTCCCCAGACGCTTGGCGACAATGCTGCCGACGTCGTCCTTGAATACGGTCGAATAGCCCCATTCACCCTGCAGAACGCCGCAATAGCTGGGCGTCGTTTCCGGGGTCGTTCCAGGGCGCACACAGGTGCCGACAAACTGTCCGTCCGCCAGCGTGTTGGTGAACCCGGGGGCAACACCCAGCCATTGGCCGTATTTTATCAGCATCGGCTCTCTGTAGCCGCGGTTTTCAAGCCAGGCTTCCACCTGCTCGTCCGACATCCGCTGGTTGCCCTGTGTCTTGGCCAGTTTTTCAAGATTCGGGTAAAGATTGGTCAGAAAGAAGACCACGAATGTCAGACACAAAGCTGTAAGCAGCATCACGCCTGACCGACGGAGGATGAAAAGTCCCATGATGGCCCCGTTGTTCAGGTGTTCCGCAGATCATTGGACCATTATCTGGCCTCGGACATCCGACCCCGTGTCGGCTAGTCTGCGGCTGGAAAGGGGCGCCCCGATCAGGCGCCCCCGGTTTGCAGTCGGCAGTGTTTAGGCTGCCCAACCCCACTTGTAGTGGTGGTGTTCGAACGACACGTGCATGTCGGTGCCAACCAACCCGTCCTTCATGTGACGGTAGAGTGCGCGCCAGTAAGGCTGGATCGTCACACCTTCTTCCTGGATCAGCGCGGCGCCACGTGCAGCGACCTCGCGGCGTTTGTCCGCATCCGCGATGGCAAGCGCTTCGTCGAGGATCGCGTCGAAGTCAGGATTGGACCAGCCGAATTCGTTCCAGGCTTCGCCCGATTTGTAGGCCAGCGCCCAGATCTGAACACCCAGTGGACGGTGGTTCCAGTTGGTCGAGCTGTAGGGATATTTCACCCAGTCGTTCCAGAAGGTGTTGCCCGGCAGAACGGTCCGTTTGACGTTGATGCCCGCATCGCGAAGTTGCGCAGCCACGGCGTCGGTTGTGTTGCGGCGCCAATCGTCGTCGATCGAGATCAGCTCGTGCTCGAAATCGGCCATACCGGCCTCTTCCATCAGCTTGCGCGCACCTTCCGGGTCGACCTTCTGCGGCGGCAGCTCAGGGTATTCCGGGTGGATCGGACCGACGTGATGGTTTTCGGCAGTTGTGCCACGGCCGCCATAGCCCAGTTCCAGACAGACCGAGTTATCCACGGCCATCTGAAGCGCCTGGCGTACACGCTTGTCCGCATAGGGTTGCTTGCCGTCAACTTCGGCCAGCTGGTTCGGACGGACTACAATCGAAGCCATGGTGATAACTTCGGATTTCACGTAGCCGAGGCCGTCCATGACGTCGATGAATTCACCAACCGACTCATACAGCATGTCGACTTCGTCAGATTCCAGAGCTGCCAGCCACGCAGACGGGTCGGTGCCGTAGTCAATGTATTCGATACGGTCGAGCGCCGGACGGCCGAAGACTTCCTCGCCCCACCAGGTATGTTCCTCGTTGCGGACAAGAACACCTTTGACGCCGACTTCCAGTTCACTCATCAGATAAGGACCGGTGCCCACGTTGTTCAGCAGGTCATTTTCGCTGAAGGACTGGTGAACGATCGCTGCCGGATAGTCAGACATGCCCGCAATCAGCGAAATGTCGGATTTGGGCAGGTTCAGCTTTACCGTTGTGGGATCCACGACCTCGATGCCACCTTCGATCGCCTGACCCGTCCCTTCATCGACCAGCGTTGCAAAGCGACCCGCCATCGAGTTGGTTTCCGAGGACTTGTCGCACCAGCGCGCAATGTTGAACGCCACATCGTCGGCCGTGAAGTCGTCGCCATTGTTCCACTTCACACCCGGACGAACCTTGAGGGTATATTCTGTCGCGTCGTCGTTGATTTCCCAACCTTCCAGCAGCATCCCCCGGAATGTACCGTCCGAGTTATACTCGACCAGATACTCAAGTGTACCGCGGCTGTAGTTGCCGATTTGGGACCAGTCATAGGTGCGCGGATCTTTCAGGGCGCGAACCTCGGTCTGAACACGGATGGTTCCGCCTTCCTGTTTGGCATCTTCACCAGCGGCGCGCGCCGGAGCTGCCAGGCCGATCATGCCGTATGCCGCAGCAGCCGTAACACCCAGCCCCGTGGCGCGGGTCAGGAACTCGCGGCGGCTCAGCTTGCCGTCACGGTATTCCTGCGCGTGCATCTCTGCCGCCCAGTGAACTGGTGCCCCGGTCATGGTACGATTTTTCATCAAGATGTCTCCCTGTGGTACATTTGTCGATTTAGTGTGCTCGGAATCAGGCAGACCGGCCGGTCGCATTCAACGAGCAATTGGGTCTTCTTTTTTGGATTCTCACATTCCCCATGAACGTATTCCGCACCAGAATTCGGATTACGTCAATGTTCGAAATCGGCATACAGAGTACAAAAACGACATATGCGCCCCGTTCATCCGGGCGAGTCGCGGCGTGATGGAGCTTTTGGAAATGAATACATTCGTACACAAAGTCGTTCGCGACCGGCGAGATTTGGCAGGCCGTGAAGCAACATATTCAAGATGCGCCAGAGTATCCGGCACTCAGTTAGGAATGTTTAGTATCGTTTTGAGAAGTCTACGGGATTCCACTTTCCCATCCTGGCCCTGAACCACGTTCGCTGACGCTTGGCAAACTGCCGAGTGGAGATCGTGGCGCGTTCCCGGGCCCGATCCATAGTCATGCGGCCATCGAGGTAGGCAACCAGTTCCGGGACGCCGATGGCCTTGCAGGCCGGCAGGGTCGGATCATACCGATCCAGCATCGCTTCAACCTCGTCCAAGGCCCCTGTTTCCAGCATGAGATCAAAGCGACGAATGATACGGTCCAGCAGCCAGTTTTTGTCGACGTCCAGAACAATGGGAACGGTATCAGACAAGGCAAGAACCGGGGGTGGGGTATCTACCTGCCAGTCCGACAAACTGCGTCCGGTCGCGGTCTGCACTTCCCATGCGCGCTGAACGCGGGCGCGGTTGTTGATGTCCAGCTTGTCCAAAGTGTCGGGATCGACACCTGCGATCAGAGCGGGCAGTTCCATCTTATCCGCTTGCGCCCGCACTTCGGCTGGGGTCGCGGGAATTTCGGCCATTCCTTCAGTCAGTGCTGAAAAGTACAGCCCGGTGCCGCCCACAATTATGGGACGCTCAGCTGAGTTCAAAAGGGGTTTGACCTCGCGCAGCCAGTGTCCTGCCGAATAGATCTGGTCAAATGGTATGTGCCCGTAAAGACGATGTGGCGCGCGGGCTTCTTCCTCGACCGACGGGCGCGCTGAAATCACCCGCCAGCAATCGTAAACCTGGCTTGCATCGGCATTGACGATGACACCACCAAACTTTTCGGCAATCTGCAGCGCAAGCGCTGATTTTCCGGACGCCGTGGGCCCGGCGATCAGAACAGGCTTGTCATCCGGAACGGGGGGCAACATGTCCCAAAACCGCGATGAGATTGCGTTGGCCATCTGGACTGCCTTATTCCTAACGTTCCGCATTGAACCTGCGGTGCTTTTGCTTCATTTTGCGCCGGAATTAAACCTGTGCCAGCCCGGAGCGCAACATGAGCCAATCCCCTTCGACCGAGACAACCGAAACCCCCAAGACAAAATACAAGCGCGTGATGCTGAAAATATCCGGCGAAGCGCTGATGGGGGATCAGGGGTTCGGCCTGCATCCGCCCACCGTTCAGCGTATCGCGCAAGAGGTGAAATCCGTACACGATCTGGGCGTCGAGATCTGTATGGTCATCGGCGGCGGCAACATTTTTCGGGGCCTTAGCGGTTCGGCGCAAGGGATGGAGCGTACGACGGCGGATTACATGGGAATGCTTGCCACCGTCATGAACGCATTGGGCATGCAGTCCGCGCTTGAGGAGGTGGGTGTATTTACGCGGGTTATTTCCGCCATCCGGATGGACGAGGTGTGCGAACCCTATATTCGCCGCCGCGCTGTGCGACATCTCGAAAAGAAACGGGTCTGCATTTTTGCGGCCGGAACCGGAAACCCTTATTTTACAACGGATACGGCGGCCACGCTGCGGGCCAACGAAATGGCGTGCGAAGCCATCTTCATGGGCAAAAACGGTGTCGACGGTGTTTATGACAAGGATCCCAAGGTTCACGCCGACGCACAGCGCTATGACACCGTCAGCTATGACGATGTTCTGGCAAAACGCCTGCGGGTCA
Organism: Ruegeria sp. N11; assembly: GCF_056531525.1. Lineage (NCBI taxonomy): Bacteria > Pseudomonadati > Pseudomonadota > Alphaproteobacteria > Rhodobacterales > Roseobacteraceae > Ruegeria > Ruegeria sp. N11. Next base: position 10,101 of record NZ_JBQFLX010000015.1, on the reverse strand, counting down.
TGGATGCCTCGGCCATTGCACTGGCGCGCGACAACAACCTTCCTTTGATCGTGTTTGGATTGGACGAACCCGGCGGTTTCCGCGGCATTCTTGCCGGTGAGGGGACTTATACCAAGGTTCAGGGCTGACAATCTGCTGTATGTCAAAAAGCGGGCCGGTTCAAATCCCCGGCCTGTTTGCCTTTTGTGTCCGATTTGCGGTTCTGTTCATTGAAATGAAATCGCTGCTTTTGCAGGACGCTCGCCTCGCTTGCATAATCAAGAATATTGGCAGCAAATCTCTGATGAGCTTGAGATCCGATGAAGTCCTGACCGAGGTAGCGAAGTTGGACGGGTGTCTTTTCCCTTCACGTTCCGGTTGACCAACGCGAATGCGGCTGGCTAATTATCCGGGATCTTCGTTTGGGAATGTCCCGACTGAAGATCTGCCTGCACTTCCTTGTTTTCATGATAAGGTCTGCGGCTGGGCTGGAAGACCTGCAATGATTTCTGAGGGATCCGGGATCATGCCCGGGCACCTTGCCCCTGATGCGCAGCATGACGAGAAAGTAGCGAGCCATGACCAAACTGGATATCGATTTTGTTCGGGCACAATTCCCGGCCTTTTCTGAACCCGGCCTTCAGGGGCAGGCGTTTTTTGAAAACGCTGGCGGGTCTTATACATGCAAACCGGTCATCGACAGGCTGACGCGGTTCTACAGGCAGCGCAAGGTTCAGCCCTATGCACCTTTCGAGGCCAGCCGCCTGGCGGGCGAGGAAATGGACGAGGCGCGTGCCCGCATGGCCGCCATTCTGGGTGTTGACACAGATGAGCTGAGTTTTGGTCCGTCCACCACGCAGAATACATATGTCCTGGCGCAGGCGTTTCGGCAGTGGATGAAGCCGGGTGAGGCGATTGTTGTTACCAATCAGGACCACGAAGCGAACTCCGGACCTTGGAGGCGCCTTGCTGACGACGGGATCGAAATCCGCGAATGGAAAATTGATCCGGATACCGGTTCCCTGAACCCACAGGATCTGGAAGACCTTCTGGATGAAAAGGTGCGGCTGATCTGTTTCCCGCATTGCTCGAACGTTGTGGGCGAGATCAACCCTGTCACGGAAATCACCGCTATTGCCCATGCCGCAGGTGCCTTTGTTTGCGTTGACGGCGTCTCTTACGCGCCGCATGGTTTTCCTAATGTTGGAGAACTGGGGCCGGATATCTATCTGTTTTCGGCTTACAAGACTTATGGTCCTCATCAGGGGTGCATGGTCATTCGCCGCACGCTTGGGGAAATGCTTCCGAACCAGGCGCATGTCTTCAACGGTGATGTTTTGTACAAACGCTTTACCCCGGCAGGGCCGGATCATGCGCAGATCGCTGCAAGCGCGGGCATGGCCGACTATGTCGACCTTCTGTGCGATCACCATGGCGGGCCTGACACCGACGCAAGCGCGCGCGGTGAATTTGTTCACGACCTGATGCGCGCACATGAAATGGACCTACTTCAGCCGTTGCTGGATACGGTAAAGGACCGCAACGCGGTTCGCCTGATTGGCCCGGCGAACGCTTCGATGCGGGCACCTACGGTTGCGATATCGCTGAACCGTGAAGCGGAATCCGTTGCCCGTGATCTTTCCGATCATGGTGTTATGGCGGGTGGCGGTGACTTTTACGCTGTCCGCCCGCTTCAGGCGATGGGGGTCGCGCCGGAACACGGCGTATTGCGTGTCAGTTTCACGCACTACACTTCGAAACAGGAAGTCGATCAGCTTCTGGACGCATTGGATAAGGTTTTGTGATCCAATATCCGCCTGATTTCGTAATACGAATAAACACTTGGGGCGGATATGCAGAAAGACAAAGCGCCAATACTACTATGGTTTCGCCGGGACTTGCGCCTGTCCGACCATCCCGCGCTTTGCGCCGCCGCAGCGACAGGCCGACCCGTCATTCCGGTTTTCGTATTTGACGACCTTGTGCGCGGTCTGGGTGCAGCCCCCAAATGGCGCCTGGGTTTGGGGCTCGAGGCGTTCGCCAGCAGGCTTCGGGACGTCGGTAGCCGCCTGATCCTTCGGCGCGGCAGTGCGCTGAGCGTTTTAAAAGAACTGATAGCCGAGACCGGGTCCGCATCGGTTTTTTGGACCCGCGCTTATGATCCGGATGCCATCGCCCGTGACACTCGTATCAAGGCAACCCTGGCAGATGGCGGTATTGATTCCAGGTCGTTCGACGGGCATTTGCTGTTTGAACCGTGGCAGGTCGCAACCAAATCCGGACAAGCCTTTAAGGTTTTTACACCGATGTGGCGCGCAGTGCGGGAGAAGGAGATACCTGTTCCGCAGGGCGCGCCATCACGGCTGAAAAATCCTGATAATTGGCCGGATTCCGAGGATATGGTCGACTGGTCCCTTGGGGCTGGGATGAACAGAGGAAACCGGGTTGTTCGGCCGTATGTGCAACCTGGTGAAAGGTCTGCCAATGATTGCCTGCTAGAGTTTCTGGATCGGATCGCACGGTATCAGGAACTACGCGATTGTTTGGATGTAGACGGCACGTCGAACCTGTCCGAATATCTGTCACTGGGTGAGATTGGACCGCGAACGGTGTGGCACGCCGTTCAGAACGCCTCGATGATGGGCATTCCCGGAACCGACGCCTTTCTGCGGCAATTGATCTGGCGGGAATTCGCGTATCATCTGATGTATCACTCGCCTCGGTTACTGACGAACAACTGGCGGCCCGAATGGGATGGATTTCCTTGGCTTGAGGATGGCCAAGCCCCGTCGGTTATGGCGTGGAAGCAGGCCAGAACCGGCGTTCCAATCGTGGATGCCGGACTTCGGCAGATGTATGTGACAGGCCGGATGCACAACCGCGCGAGGATGGTTGTGGCAAGCTACCTGACCAAACACCTCATGACACACTGGAAAGTCGGGATGAATTGGTTTGAGGATTGCCTGATAGACTGGGATCCGGCCTGCAACGCGATGGGTTGGCAATGGGTCGCAGGTTCGGGGCCGGATGCGGCGCCGTTCTTTCGGATATTCAATCCGCAGACGCAGGCACAGAAATTCGACCCGGATGCGGTTTACAGGCAACGATGGATCGCGGAAATCCAGGATAATCCACCGAAGACCGCGCTGGCATACTTTGAAGCTGCGCCCAATTCATGGGGGCTGACACCGGACGCGCCTTACCCTTCGCCGATTGTGGAATTGGCGGACGGTCGAAAACGAGCTCTGACAGCTTATGAACAGGCGAAAAGTCGGTAACGAACTGAAAACTTGCCAGAAACAGAAACTCGGCCTAGCTTATTTCTACGACCGCACAGGGGAGAGCGGATGATCCTGACCACGACTGAAGGGCAGAAGAACCTGCCCAGATATTTTTCACAAGTGCTGAAAATGCTTGGCCGGATGGAAAATGGACGGCTGGATATTGTCTTGCCTGATGGTCGGGTGTTTCGAACCGAAGGCGCAAAGCCCGGGCCGGTGGCGCAGGTCGATATTCATGATCCGGATGTTTTTTCCCGATTGGTTCGCGAGGGTGAGCTTGGTTTTTCTGACGCCTATCTGGAGGGCGGTTGGAGCACACCTGATCTGAGATCGTTCATGGATCTGGTACATCTGGAATCAGAGGCCGTTTATGACGATTTCACCGGTCGGTTTCTGGTTCAGGCCTATGAAAGGCTTCGGTTTTGGTTGCATCGAAACAACCGCAAACAGGCCCGAAAAAATATCTCGTACCACTACGATTTGGGTAATGATTTCTATTCCCTGTGGCTGGACGATACGATGACCTATTCCAGCGCATTGTTCGAGACCGGGCAGGAAAGTCTGGAAAATGCGCAGATCGCAAAATACGCAAGCCTTGTGGACGAAATGGGTGCCAAGCCGGGGGATCACATACTGGAAATCGGCTGCGGCTGGGGTGGTTTTGCCGAATATGCCGCAAAGGAACGTGGGCTGCGCGTCACCGGGCTTACACTCAGTCAGGAACAGTTGAACTTTGCGCGGCAACGTATTGAAAATCTTGGCCTATCGGATCAGGTGGAGTTCAAACTTCAGGATTACCGCGACGAGCAGGGGCATTACGACGGGATCGCCTCGATCGAGATGTTCGAGGCGGTTGGGCAGAAGTACTGGCCTGTCTACTTCGAGACAGTACGCGACCGGCTGAAACCTGGCGGTCAGGCCACGCTTCAGATCATTACGGTGGGTGATCACCGCTGGGACTATTACAAAAACGGTGTTGATTTCATTCAGAAATACATATTTCCCGGTGGAATGTTGCCGTCTCCAACCATCCTCAGGCAAGAGATTGAACGCGCCGGGCTGAGTGTGATGAAGTCACGCGAATTCGGTAAAAGCTACGACCTGACTCTTCGACGCTGGTATGAGACGTTCAATGCCAAGTGGGAAGAGATTTCCCAAATGGGCTTTGATGAGCGTTTTCGCCGCATGTGGAATTATTATTTGACTGCATGCGGCGCGGCCTTTGACACCGGCAATTGCGATGTGACACAGATCACCATAGCAAAACCGAGTTAACGAACGGACCCCTCGTATGCCCAGTGCCTCACGTCTAGTTGCCGCTGTATGTCTGGTGGTGGTTGCCTTTATTGTCTCCACGATGATCATCGAAAACGGGGACGAGGGTAAGGATTACGGCTATTTCACTCTGGTCAACATTGCGCTTGGGTTCGTTTGCGGATGGAAAATCATGGGCAAGCGGGCTGGTCGCGGATGGACGGCAGGTGTCAACAACGGACTGACCGGTGTCGCATCTTTGGTGTTCTGGGGACTTTTCGTGCAGGGTACCTATGAGATGTTCCGCCTGGCGATGCGCCACAGGTATGACGGCCCGTTCGAGGCGGTGCTTGCGATTTTCAAGCTTGGTGTCGAGTTTGGCGAGCAGCTGATTGTTCCAAACATTCTGGTGACGCTAGCGGTGGGCGCTGTCATAACCGGGTTGGCGACCGAAGAAGCGAGTCGCCGCTGGCGTTAAGCGACTGAACAACGAAAGCTCTATCCCCGTGTCTGATCTATTTTTTTACGGCACACTCAGGTGCCAGCCGTTGTTGGAACGTGTGCTGGGCCGCCCGCTGTCTGAATTGAAGATATCTGAGGCCAGATTGCCCGACCACACCGTCTATGGGGTGAAGGGGCAAAGCTTTCCGATGATTGTCAGCGAGAATGGCAGCAAGGCCGAAGGTTTGCTGGTGCAGGGGTTCGGCCCCGAGGATTTGAAACGGCTGACTTACTACGAAGGCGGTTTCGATTACGATCTCAGCCCCCGTGACCTTGAGCTGCCTGACGGAACGAAGGCGACGGCAAGCGTATTCTTTCCAGAACCCAACCTTTGGACGCCGGACCAACCCTGGTCCCTGAAGGACTGGTTTGGAGATTGGGGAGAACTGACGCTACTTGCCGCAGATGAGGTGATGGCCCATTACGGCAAGGTCGAAGCTGCTGAGATTGCGCGAAGTTTTCCAGCCATCCGGACCCGGGCCTGGGCCAGGTTGGCTGCGCGCCGGCGTCAGACCGGTGATGCGCGCGATACGGCGCAGGACGTGATCGTCCATGATCGCAAGCCCGCCTACATCAACTATTTTGGGATTGATGAAATCAGGTTTCAACACCGCCAATACGACGGATCAATGGGTCCGGTTCTCAACTACAATGGGTTGATGCAGGGCAGCGCCGTCGTTGTTCTGCCCTACGATCCGGTACGGGACACGGTCTTGCTGGTCGAACAGTTTCGCGTGCCGGTCTTTTTGATCGACGACGCGGAACCCTGGATGTGGGAGCCGGTCGCGGGCATGATCGATCCCCGCGAAACGCCCGAACAGGCGGCAATTCGCGAAACTCAGGAAGAAGCGCACGTGACCCCCAGCGCGCTGGAATACGCTGGTGGGGTATATTCTTCCAGCGGTTCGTCGACCGAGTACGTCCATCTGTATCTGGGATTGGCTGACCTGACCGAAACGACCGACAATGGTGGCCTTTCTTCGGAGGGCGAGAACATCCGTAGCCGGATATTCTCGTATGCCGAATTCATCGGAATGGTTGACAGTCATGCCTTCAAGGACATGCCTCTGCTGACCTTGGCCCATTGGCTGGCACGACATCGCGACCGGTTGCGCGGTTAAGTTTCGTTGCTTGTGGTTGCTGCGGCGCGCCTGTAAATCTCTGACGATACCAAATTGAAATGAGGGCGCCATGCGCATTGCACGAGATCTTGCCGACGCAGTAGGGAAAACACCGTTGATCCGGCTGCGCCGCATCAGTGAAGAGACCGGTTGCGAGATCCTCGGCAAGGCCGAGTTCATGAACCCGGGGCAATCCGTCAAGGACCGTGCCGCTCTGTTCATCATCCGTGACGCAATTGCCCGGGGGGATCTGAAGCCAGGCGGGACAATTGTCGAGGGTACCGCAGGTAACACCGGTATCGGTCTGGCGCTGGTTGGCGCATCGATGGGGTTCAAGACTGTCATCGTGATTCCCGAAACCCAGTCGGAAGAGAAAAAGGACATGCTGCGCCTGGCAGGTGCCCAGTTGGTTCAGGTTCCTGCGGCGCCTTATCGCAACCCGAACAATTTTGTGCACTATTCACGGCGTCTGGCCGAAGAACTTGCGCAATCTGAGCCCAATGGCGCGATCTGGGCCAATCAGTTCGATAATGTTGCCAACCGTCAGGCGCATGTGGAAACAACGGGCCCCGAGATCTGGGAACAGACCGACGGCAAGGTCGACGGATTTGTCAGCGCCGTAGGTTCGGGTGGTACGCTTGCCGGTGTGGCCGAAGTGCTGCAGCCAAAGGGGGTGAAGGTGGCATTGGCCGATCCGATGGGCGCCGGGCTGTTTTCCTATTACACAACGGGTGAGATCGCGATGGAAGGCGGATCGATTGCCGAGGGTATCGGGCAGGTTCGGATCACCAAGAACCTTGAAGGGTTCACGCCTGATTTTTCCTACCAGATCACAGACAACGAGGCGTTACCCTATATCTTCGACCTGCTCCGTGAGGAAGGTCTGGTAATGGGCGGATCAACCGCGATCAACATGGCGGGTGCGGTCCGGTTAGCCAAAGAAATGGGACCAGGTCATACCATCGTAACCATCCTGTGCGACTACGGCACTCGCTATCAGTCCAAACTGTTCAACCCCGATTTTCTGCGTGAAAAAGAGCTGCCGGTTCCTGATTGGATGACCGATGCGCCACGCAGTATCCCGGGCGTGTTCGAGGACGTATGATGCGGCAGCAGGTCCGCCTGTTCCTGGCCCTTGTTGCGGTGTGTTTTGCCGTACTGGGCGGTTCTGCGTTCGCCCAGTTGTCTGATCGACAGAGCGAATACTATCAAGGCTGGGTCAAAACGGCGGATCGGGCCGAAGCGGTAATCGAGGCCAACAAGGCCTCAAACGCGGCTCTTGAAAATTTGCGGAGTGAAATCAGCGACTATCGCGAAGATTTCAACAATGCGCGGAGCGCGAATACAGAACGTATCAAAACGCTGGAAGGCCAACTGAAGGCGCTTGGTCCGGAACCGGAAGGTGATGCAACCGAACCGGAAGACATCGCCAACCTTCGAAATCACCTTGAGGAGCAGCTAAACAGTCTGCGGGTCCCTAGGATAATCTCGGAAGAGGCGTTCAGCCGGGCGAATGGTCTTATCTTCGAAATTGATCAATTGCTGCGGGACCGTCAGGCAAAAGAACTGCTGGAGCGCGGTCCGTCTCCTTTGAATCCTGCCCATTGGGGTCCCGCCTGGACCGATGTTAACGAAGCAGCGCGCAGTCTGTTCAATGAGGTGCGCAGAAATTTTCAAACAGACGTGGTGCATGAACGGTTTCGCGACCGCGGGTTGGGCATTCTTGCCCTGGTCGTGATTGCAGGTGTTTTGCTGTTTTATGGAAAGCGATGGTCTGAATCCGCCGGTGAATATCTGCGGCGTCTGGGCGGGCAGGGCAGTGGTGTCTGGGCTTTCCTGACCTCTCTGCTGCGGATCATTCTGCCGTGGTTTGGCGTTGTGCTACTGGTAACGGCAGTGTCGCTGACGGGCATTTTGGGGCTGCGCGGCGCTCTGCTGATGGAAAACGTGCCTTATTGGGCCGGGATCATACTTTTCTACGACTGGATTGGCCGACAGTTCCATGTTCTGCAGGAAGCGCAGGGATTTAAGAAACTGTCGAGGCAAAGGGTAAGAGAGTTACGAGTTCATCTTGATCTGTTGGCGGGGTTCCTGATCCTGCACGAACTGGTAAAGCTGTTTGAGCAGATCGAGAATATCTCTGACGCGACGCGTGCCGTGGTCGCGTTCCCGGTTATTTTCGGGACGGCGCTGTTGTTGCTGCGTGTTCGCCTGGTCCGAACCGTGGATACCACACCTGACCCGGATGAACCGGCCGCGACGGCCCGGGCTGCCGGGTTCAGTCAGTTGGTCGAGTTCATTCGCAGAGCCTTGTTCCTGCTGGGGATCGGCAGTCCCATACTCGCTGTTCTGGGATACACGAACGCGGCTGAAGCGATTGTTTTCCCGGCTGTAAAAACACTGGTCCTCATTGCCGCATTGCTGATTTTTCAGCGTTTCCTGGCTTCGGTCTACGGATGGTTCAGCGGCAAAGGTGAGGCCGCCAAGGACTCGCTTTTTTCCGTTCTCGTCGGATTTGCCATGGCCATTCTGGCGATGCCTATTCTCGCGCTTTACTGGGGCGCGCGCAGGACGGATCTGCAAGAGATCTGGTCCCAGTTGTTGCAAGGGTTTGATATCGGTGGGGTGACAATCTCCCCCAGCAATTTCTTCACTTTTGTTGTGGTCTTCGCCATCGGTTATGGCCTGACGCGCATGTTGCAAAGCGGGTTGAGGAATTCGCTGCTGCCCAAGACCAGTATTGATCCGGGCGGGCAAAACGCGATTGTGTCCGGCACCGGTTACGTCGGTATTTTCCTGGCCGCGTTGATTGCGATCACGATTGCAGGCTTCAACCTTTCGTCGCTGGCGATTGTTGCTGGTGCTCTTTCGGTCGGCATTGGCTTTGGTCTGCAGACCATCGTATCGAATTTCGTCTCGGGCATAATCCTGCTGGTCGAGCGTCCCATCTCTAAGGGGGACTGGATCGATGTGAACGGAATGATGGGCTACGTCCGCGACATCTCGGTTCGATCTACACGGATCGAGACGTTTGACCGAACGGATGTGATCGTTCCCAACTCGGACCTGATCAGTGGCGTGGTAACGAACTACACCCGGGGCAACACGATCGGGCGGGTGATCGTGCCTGTTGGTGTGGCTTATGGCACCGATACCCGGCTGGTCGAAAAAATTCTGGGCGAGATCGCAAATGCGCACCCCATGGTTCTGGCAAATCCAGCGCCCAGCGTCGTGTTTCAGGGGTTCGGCGCGGATTCGCTGGATTTTGAAATCCGCGGCATTCTTCGGGATGTGAACTGGGTTCTGTCGGTAAAGTCCGACATGAACCATGAAATCAACCGGCGCTTTGTCGAAGAGGGGATCGAGATTCCGTTCGCACAGCGCGATGTCTGGTTGCGCAATCCCGAAGTATTGAAGGCAGGGGAAGCCCAAACCGAGCAGAAGTCAGCGGAAATCCCCTCCGCAACAACATCAACCGCGCCGGTTGAGATGACCGAAGCCGACATGCCTGATGCCGATGGCGACGAGGTTTGACCTTCATAACCGTTCTGTTGTTTTCCGGTGAATTTTCACCCTAATCGGGCCTTGCAAATCCCCCGGCGATAGTCCAAATATCCCGCTCACGGAGAGGTGGCCGAGTGGTCGAAGGCGCACGCCTGGAAAGTGTGTAGGCGGGAAACCGTCTCCAGGGTTCGAATCCCTGTCTCTCCGCCACTCATACCTGGTTCACTTCAGCTGTGTTTTCTGACCCGGAATTGTGCCGCAATTCCCGCGCGTTGGCGCATGCGCTTTCAATCAGAGACAGAGCAGACCGTACACTCAGAGCGCACTTCCGGCGGCAGTCTCAGTGGCGCATTTGGGCGGGGTCGCTTTGGGCGGGATTTCCCTGATAACCGGCTATTTACAGGGAATTTTCGTTGAATAGGTCTGAGTTCCGTCATTTCTCCTATCGGAACTGCATGTTT
>NZ_JBQFLX010000014.1:0-143963 GCF_056531525.1 Ruegeria sp. N11 | reverse complement strand
TCGGTCAACCAGAAAAGATCAGACATGTTCACCGCTCGTTTTTCAGCCGTGAATCATGCCGACCGCTGGAAATCAATGGGTCCTGACCCTACTGCCAGCCCCAACCGTATGTTCACAAATCAAGCTTTTCATTTTTCGAGATGTCGAAAAACGCCACTGCTCGTTTTCCTTGGGATGGCGGTCAGTTACCGCGCTTGGCAAACGGGGCGAAAAACGCCCGTGGGGCTTTCAACGGGTTTGCGGCGAACGAGAAGAGAAATTAGTTTGGGCTACTTGGTAGCGACCGGATATATGAATCCGTTCACTGGGTAGAAACTGCCATACCGGCCCGGCTGACTTTCAACCCGGACCAGCGTCCAGTCATTGTTTTTGGATACGTCCCTGACGCCCATTTTCAATGATACCTTATTGCGGTGCCAGTTCGCGTGGTTCACGATAACTTCCCGCTCGGTGACAATATCGGACACGACAGCCACATGGCCCAACGGCATTCCTCGGGTAGCCCGAAACGACATCACCGCACCGACAACCGGTTCATTGCCCCGCTGAAAAATATTGTGCGCCTTGCCCCACCAGTCCTTGGCGTTGCCGCGAATTTCGATGCCGCTGAGGCTTCGTGCATAGGGTACGCACCACACCCTTTGCCCCCCGGCCTGCTTTTGTGAAACCTCGCGCAACGCCATTGACTGACGTTCCGGATTGAGTTCCCTTTCGGATGGGTTTTGGGCACAGGCAGAAACAAGATTGAAAAGCCCCAACGCAATCGCGGTTCGGGCAGTGCCGAGCAAAAACGGCCGATTCGTATTCGTTTTGCGGGCGCTGGTGTGCAAGTCGCTTCTTTGCCTGTTCGAAGACTTTCGAGGCTTTTACGGTGATCCGATCCGAAATGAAAAGAGGCTTGCCAACTCCCCGGCAAGATTTTGCCAGTTCCCCGCACGAATTTAGGCCAATAGCCGAGGTGGAAGACGTATTTCCCAAAAAAGGAGATTGAGCACTGTGTAGCCAAAAAAACCCTCCGCCAATTGGATGGCGAAGGGTATGTGCAGACTACAGAGCCTAACCAAAGATTACTTTGTCATCTCCGGCTGCATGATCAGTGCGACCGCAATCGCCTTGCCATTGAGCAGCTTTGCGGTTCCGAGCCTCAACTCAAGCTGCATCCAGAATTGCGACAGGGTCAAAAGCTCAGGGGTGCGGTGTCTGCTTGTTTGTCGGAACAAACTTGAACTTGGGTAAAAAGCCCGATGACTTCGATTTTCACATGGTTCATTTTTCTTTCCTATCTTTGGTTCATTTGCGCACGCACGGATTTGATCCCCAACGCGGATGCGCGGTAAGGACTACCGTTTTTCGAGCGAATGAAGCGGCGCTTCAAAAGGCGCTTGAAGACGCCAAGGCTGCAGTCGGTCAGGATATGACCGTCGCGCGTGTAACAAATGACGTCGTGGATTTTGCCGTTTTCCAGGCGCTCATGATGGATCGACCCGCCAAGGGCGAGCTCGTGCAAAACACGCTGTTCGTACTTTGATATATTCATTGGGATGTCTCGATCTTACGAAAGCACAGAAACAGGTTCACTCAGCATCGCGCGTGAGTGTGCCTATCAATGTTGGTGTTCCTGAGTTTGGGTCGTCAGGAACGGGCGTTAGGCCCGGGTCTCTTTCATAAAATCTCCGTTGCACGAGGCGGTATGCCTCAGGCGGTTGTCGACTTAGTCATCCGCCCGTCATGTGTCAAGTTGTATGAAAAATAGTCCTGGTGCGCCCATTTCTGGCATCTTCGCAGGACTCGTGAACGTCTCTTACGGCGCAAGAAATATGCAGTAATGTTGCTGCACTTTACATGCCGTAATATTACTGCATATTGAGGCCATGAAAGATGATCAGCTCGACCTAATCTTCAAGGCACTTTCCGACAGCACCCGCCGCCGCATCATCGACCGTCTGAGCAGGCAACCTGCCCAGTCGCTGTTCGAAGTTTGCGCCGCATCGGTTGCGGAGGATGGTGTTGCGTTGTCCCGGCAGACGGTTTCCCAACATCTGGCGGTGTTGGAGAAGGCAGGCTTGATCGAAGTTGAATGGAAGGGCCGGACAAAAACGCACTCCTTGCGCGTTAGCGATGAGCACATCGCGGCTGCATCATGGCTCACAAATTACAAACCAAACGGATCCAAGACATGAAAATCTACGTCACCAGCATCCTTGTTGATGACCAAGACAAAGCTGAGAAATTTTACACTGAAACCCTGGGGTTCAAGGTCAAGCACAATATCTCATTGGGCGAAAACCGTTGGTTGACGGTCGTATCAAAGGAAGATCCCGAGGGGACCGAGTTGCTGCTTGAACCAAGCGACCACCCGGCGGTGGGGCCTTACAAAGCAGCCCTTGTTGCTGACGGTATCGCCGCGCATTCATTTCAGGTCCGGGACCTTGATGCTGAGTACAAGAGGCTGAGCGATCTGGGTGTGGATTTCGTCACCGAACCGATGGACGCTGGGGCAGTTCACATGGCTGTTTTTGATGACACGTGCGGAAATCTCATTCAGCTCATCCAAATGAAGGACGTCGCCTTCGCCTGAGGCTCGTGCGGATCAGTTTGCGATAGGCGCGAAAGACGGAATACCTCCCTCCCGACGATGATGGGATCGCTGTTGCCAAAGCAATGCATTGCGCGCACTTCGAGCACACGCATCGACAGGTCCCAGAAACCTTCTTTGTTGAATCCAGATTTCTCAATGAAGTGCTAACAGAACACCTGCAAAAGGTGCCGACGGCAGCTCGCTTCGTCATGTGTGTTTTGGCACGGCTCATCTGAAATGATCGGATCATGTGGCCTTGGGCTGTTTGCGGGGCAACGCTGATTCCGGGTCCCGCGAAGAAAACTCAGTGACTTCTATCTCATGCTCTCTAAACTCGAACCTGGTAATTTTCATGAGTTGACTGGGGAGCTTAACCTCACGTGGGTGAAAAAAGACCATCAGGAGAGACGGCAGGTCCTGCGTCGTCATCCGCGCAAAGTGAGGGGCTCAGCGTCGCTGATCAGCAGGCGCGGTTCGAAGCGACTGCGCGGGTTATGCAGGCAATCTCCGAGACCAAGGATGACGTGCAGCCGGTCTGCGATCTGATTGTAACGCTGGCAAAAGATCTCTGCGACGCTTTCTTCGCCGGTCTGGTTCTGGGGCGAGAAGGGGATGCCCTTCAGCAACTGGTGGCCAGCGTTAATCTGCACCCGGACATTCAACAGCTCTGGCTCGACGGTAAGTACACCATGGAGCCGGGCAATTCCCTTGTGACCGATACCATTCTCAGCGGCGAGACCAAACGCGTTGTCGATATGGGAGATACCGACTTTCACAAGTCCGGTGATGAGCGTTTTAAGCTGATTGTCGACACACATGGATGCCGCAGCAATCTGTTTGTTCCATTGAAACTGGATGGCGCGGCAATCGGGTGTTTGATGTTGGCGCGCAACGAAGTGCGCCCATACACCGATGATCAGGTTCGGCTGGTGGAAACATTCGCCGCGCAAGCCGTGATCGCAATCGAGAATGTTCGCCAATTCCGCGAATTGCAGACTCGCCTGGCGCGCGAGGGCGCCACGCGCGAAGTGCTTGAGGTAATAAGCCGTTCTCGGGAGGATGAAGCTCCGGTCTTTAAAACGATCCTCGAAAATACCGCCCGGCTGTGTGAAACCGATGTCGCGACGCTGAGCCTTTTGAATGAAGCGGGAACGCATCTAGAATACGCCGCCCATTACGGCGATCAATTGGCCACGTACGAGGTCGGTGTTGATCGCTGGTCGTTGGACTCAAATCTTCAGATTGCCGAGTCTGTGCGGGAAGCGCGGGTTATTCACAACGTCGATTTACGCCTGACAGACCATTACATTAACGGGGACCCTTGGCGCCGTCAGTTGGTTGATGATGAAGGTGTCCGCTCGTTTCTGACAGTCCCTCTGATTTCAGTGGACGGCGACCCGGTTGGCGTCATCGGGATTTATCGGCGCGAAGTACGCCCTTTCACCGATGACGAGATTGCTTTGGTCGAGAGCTTTGCAGCTCAGGCTGTCATCGCCATCGACAATACACGCCAAATGACAGAGCTGCATACTCAGTTGGAACGCCAAACGGCGACGCGGGAAGTTCTGACAGTGATCAGCAAAAGCCGGGACGACGATGCGCGGGTCTTTGAGGTGGTTCTTCAGCAGGCCACTCAGGTTTGTGGTGCGGATCAGGCCGCACTCATTCTGGTAAACTCTGCTGGAACCTGCGGAAGGCTCGTGGCGGCTTGGGGTCACCAAAAAGAAGGGGCTGAAATAGGAACGGAGTGGCCTCTCGAAGGTTCGTTTACAGCCGCTATCGCGATAAGAACAGGTCAGGTAGTTCGCGTCGACGATATAGCTGACACAGATTACTATCGCTCGGGCAACCCAACGGCGGTTGCGATGGTTGGGGTAGAAGGCATTCGGTCCCGCGTCGCAGTTCCGTTGATGCAGGGGGGGCAGGCCATCGGGGCCATCGCGGTCAGCCGCCGCGAGGTGCGTCCATTCGCCGACCCTGATGTGCAGCTAATCGATGAATTCGCCAGACACGCGGTGATTGCCATCGAGAACACGCGCCAGTTTCGCGAAGTTCAGGAACGGCTTGAGCGGGAGAAAGCGTCGCGAGAAATCCTTGAAGTCATCAGCCGCAGCCGCGACGACGACAAGCCGGTCTTCCACAGCATTCTCGAAAATGCCAGCCGTTTGTGCAAGGCACCGCTGGCCTTCTTGTGTGTCGCTGATCACGAACGCGGGCTTGCGACGATCCCGGCCAATATTGGCGCGAGAACCGATTTTGATGAAGCGCTCAGGGAATTCACCGAGCCTTTGACACGTACGGAACTGATCGCAATCAGGCCCATGGTCGATGGGCAGGTCATTCGTCGGGACAACATCGCCGATGATCCGCTTTATTACCGGGACCGCGACCCGAAACGGGTTCAGATGGTCGAGATCGAAGGAGCCCGCTCGGTTCTTGCGGTTCCGTTGATGAAAGGCGGCACCGGACTTGGGGTGATCGTGCTCTATCGCCGTGAAGTTGCACCGTTCTCAGATGACGACGTCGCACTGGTCCAGACCTTTGCGGCCCAGGCCGTGATAGCAA
Organism: Ruegeria sp. N11; assembly: GCF_056531525.1. Taxonomy (NCBI): domain Bacteria; kingdom Pseudomonadati; phylum Pseudomonadota; class Alphaproteobacteria; order Rhodobacterales; family Roseobacteraceae; genus Ruegeria; species Ruegeria sp. N11. The sequence goes on along the minus strand of NZ_JBQFLX010000014.1, from coordinate 138,820 downwards.
TGGAGAATGTTCGCCAGTTTCGGGAGGTCCAGGACCGCACCGCAGAAGTTACGCAAGCGCTGGAATACCAGACGTCCACATCTGAAGTGCTGCGGGTTATTTCGGCGTCGCCAAACGAGTTGTCCCCCGTTCTCGATGCCATCCTCAAAGAGGCGTCGCGCATCTGCGAGTTGCAGGATGCCTATGTTGCGATGTTGGATCCGGACGACGGGCTCTTCCATGTTCACTCGACACTCACTCAGGACACGGCTTTTGCGGAATACGTCAAATCGCACCCTATTTCGCCCAGCGAGAGCGGTGTAAGCGGGCGGGCCATTCTGTCCAAACGCACAATCTATATCGAAGATGTCGAAGCGGACCCGTCCTACACATGGATGGAAGAAAGCGGCGTCGGTGAATACAAATCACTGCTTGGGGTGCCGTTGGTCAAGAACGGCAAGGTCGTGGGCGTATTATCGCTCGGGTCGCCGGAAGTTTCCGGGTTTTCCAAGAAACAGATTCAATTGCTGCAAACTTTCGCAGACCAGGCCATTATCGCCATCACAAACGCGAACCTATTCCGCGAGGTTGAGAAACGCACTGCGGAAGTAGAGCAAGCGCTGGAATACCAGACCGCCACGTCAGACGTGTTGTCGGTCATATCGCGCTCTCCGAACGAGTTGGAGCCGGTACTTGAGGAAATCCTGAAGGTCGCAAGCCGGATCTGCGAACCAAAATACGCTGCGATTTCGATCCTCAATCCGGAAGATAACCTTTACCACACGGACATCATGCTCGATTTTGACAGTGTTTTCATGAAGTTCATGAAGGCCAACCCTGTTCCGGCCGGTCACGGGAGCGGAATTGGCCAAACAGCAGCCCGAGGGGAAACAGTCTATTACAAGGACACGGAAGCTGACGAATACGCATGGAAAGAGGCAGCTCGCATCGGAAAGTACCGTTCGCTGCTAGGTGTCCCGCTGATCAAGGGCAAAGTGGTGGTCGGCGTGATCGTTCTCTGCCACGACAAGGTCGCGCCATTCAATTCAAAGCAGATCTCTCTATTAGAGACTTTTGCGGCCCAGGCCGTGATTGCGATCAACAATACCCAGTTGTTCGAAGAAGTTCAGGCACGTACGGCCGAAGTGGAAGAGACACTGAAGTACCAGACAGCCACGTCAGAAGTGCTGGATGTCATCTCCCGCTCGCCCAACGATCTGCCGCCGGTGCTGGATGCCATCCTCGAGGTTTCTTCGCGCATATGTTCACCGGAATATGCATTCTTCGCGATGCGGGACCCAGACGACGGGCTGTACCGGGTGGTCATGTCCCACAACGTGAGCGATGCGTTTCTGAAGTTCCTGTCAGACAACCCCATAGCTCCCGAAGAAGGCTCGTGCATCGGGCGAACGGCGTTGCATGGAAAAACAGTCTACATCGAGGATACGCGCAACGATCCGACTTACACATGGAAACAAGCGGCCGAGATGGGCGATTACCTGACCACTTTGGGCGTTCCGCTTGTCAAAAACGGTCTGACGCTTGGGGTCATCGTCATGGCGCACCGGCAGGCTTCGGCGTTTAACGACAAACAGATCAGCCTTTTGGAAACCTTTGCGTCTCAGGCACTGATCGCCATCAACAACACGCAGCTTTTCGAGGAAGTGCAGGCGCGCACCGCAGAAGTCGAAGAGGCCTTGCAATACCAGACTGCCACGACTGAAGTTCTCGAGGTGATTTCCCGATCTCCTGACGCATTGGAACCCGTGCTGGAAGCGTTGCTGGCGGTTTCGTCCCGTATCTGCCGTCTTCAGGATGCCTTCGTCGCCTTGAAGAAACCAGAGGACGGGAAGTATCATTTCTTTGCAGGGCACAACCTGTCAGACGGATTTACCGAGTTTCTGAAGGCGCACCCTTTTGAACCGGGGAACTCATCGGCGACCGCGCGTGCACTTCTTCGTGGACAGGCCGACTATGTCGAGGATACGCAGGCAGACCCTCTTTATGATCCGGTTCTGAAGTCGAACCTCGAAGGGTATCGATCCGTTCTTTCCGTGCCTCTGATACGTGACGGCGCCACAATTGGTGTCATCAGCATGGGCAGCCGAACGGCTGCTGCTTTTGACGAAAAGCAAATCAAGCAAATGGAGACATTCGCGTCGCAGGCGATTATCGCGATCCAGAATTCTCAATTGTTCAATGACACGCAAACTGCGCTCGCACGCCAGACGGCGAGTGCTGATGTACTGCGGGTGATCAGCCAATCGCCTACGGATACAACGCCTGTTTTTGAGATGATCGTAGAGTCCGCGACCCGGCTTGTTTCGTGTGATATGGCGATTGCAACCTTGGCCGATGAGTCATCCTGGTGGCAAGTGGCCGTGGCTTCACCGCACGGGTTGATACGCGACTTCGGACAGTCCCGTCACCCGCTTGATCCACAAGACAATTTCCAGTCATCGGTATTAATGTCGGGAAGAACACGGCATGTTTCCGACTTTTCATCACATGAACTGCCGAGATTGGCGAAGAAACTGCATAAGGAAAACGGAACCGAGGCTTACCTGGGTGTTCCGTTGATGCGTGCCGGCACCTGCCTGGGTGGCCTTGTGTTCATCAGGAAAACGAAAAAGCCATTCTCGGATGACGATATCGCCATGGCGGAATCTTTTGCCGACCAGGCCGTCATAGCAATTGAGAATGTGCGCCTATTCCGAGAAGCTGAACAAGCGCGCAAGGCCGCGGAAGAGGCAAACGAAGCCAAAAGCGCTTTTCTGGCCACCATGTCCCACGAAATCAGAACCCCGATGAACGCCGTGATCGGAATGAGCGGGCTTTTGATGGACACCGAGTTGGATGCGGAGCAGAGCGATTATGCCAATACGATCCGCGACAGTGGGGATGCGCTACTGGGTATCATCAACGAAATCCTCGATTTCTCAAAAATCGAGGCCGGGCAAATGGATATCGAGAACCATCCGTTCGACTTGCGTGAATGCATAGAAAGCGCGCTGGATTTGATCAGCGGCAAAGCTGCCGAAAAACAGCTCGATTTGGCCTATGAGTTCGACGACGCTCTGCCCCCGGCGATCAGCGCCGACTTGACCCGACTGCGGCAAATTCTGCTGAACCTTCTGTCTAATGCGGTGAAGTTCACAGAAAGCGGCGAAGTGGTCCTGTCCGTTGAGCGATCAGCCAAGGAGCGGGGCGCGTTGGAACTCACGTTCAAAGTTCGCGACACCGGAATAGGCCTGTCTGACAAGGGCATGCGCCGTCTGTTTCAATCTTTCAGCCAGGCAGACAGTTCAACGACCCGCAAATATGGTGGCACTGGTCTGGGTCTTGCGATCTCCAAGCGTCTTGCAGAGCTTATGGGCGGGACAATGTGGGCGGAAAGCGAAGGCGAAGGGCGTGGTTCTACCTTTGTGTTCAAGATCCGGGCCAAAGCGGCGAAGCCGGTGAAGTCATCATCTCGCAATCTGGTTGGCGTTCAGCCCGAGCTTGAGGGCAAGCGTATTCTGATGGTGGACGACAACGCCACCAATCGCAAAATCCTGGCTCTCCAAACCGAGAAGTGGGGCACCCAAACCACGACGTGTGAAACTCCGTCCGAAGCGCTGGGCCTGCTCGGCAACACCGACCGGTTCGATCTGGCTATCCTCGACATGCATATGCCGGAAATGGATGGTGAGGAACTTGCAGGAAAGATCCGCACAAAGCTGCCGGCACTGCCGATGATCCTATTCAGTTCACTCGGCCAGCGCGACATGGATCTTGAGGATGGGTTGTTTGCCGCCAACCTTGCCAAACCATTACGTCAATCGCAGCTATTCGATACGTTGGTCACATTGTTTGCGACCCAAAAGGTGCAAATAAAAGCGGCCAAGCCCCCGGACAAACCCCAAACAGACCCCGATATGGCAAAGCGCCACCCCCTGCGCATATTGCTGGCGGAAGACAATTTGGTGAACCAGAAACTCGCCCTCCGCCTGTTGGAGCAGATGGGGTATCGCGCGGATTTGGCCAGCAACGGCGCTGAGGCCGTTGAAAGTGTAAACCGGCAAACATACGACGTCGTGTTCATGGATGTGCAGATGCCCGAAATGGACGGGTTGGAGGCGTCCCGCCGGATCAACAAGGCTTTCCCCGATGGCAGCCGTCCTCGCATAATTGCCATGACTGCGAACGCGATGCAGGGCGATCGCGAGATGTGTCTGGACGCCGGTATGGATGATTACATCACCAAACCGATCCGAGTCCCCGTATTAATTGAAGCCCTTTTGAACTCCCCCCGAACAAGAAGGTGATCCATGACAGATAGCCCAATTGATCATGAAATCTTCATGGAACTCAAAGACGCGACAGGCGAAGACTTTGCTGCCGAGCTTGTGAACACCTTTCTCGACGAAGCCCCCGGAATGATAAGCGAATTGAAGGCAGCCGCGGGCGCGGCCGATGCCGACAGATACCGTCGGGCCGCACATTCCATCAAATCCAATGCAAACACATTTGGTGCAACGGCGCTTGCCGAGATGGCGAGGAAAGCCGAGCTTGGAAAGCCGCCCGTGGCCGGCGATCTTACGGATGCGAATGCGTTGGAGGTGGCCCTTAACACCGCAGCAGCGGCCCTTCGGAGCTTGATTGATGACTGACGCCCCCGGACATCTGCTCATCGTCGACGACAACAAGGTCAATCGCTTGCTGTTGTCCCGGAATGTCGAGCTTTTGGGTCACCAGGCTTCGGTGGCGGAAAACGGTCGGGTTGCGATGGAGATGCTGTCCAGTCAGCCTTTCGACCTGCTTCTTCTGGATATCGAAATGCCGGAAATGGACGGGTTCCAGGTTCTGGAGGCGATCAAGTCGGACACCGACCTGCGCGATTTGCCGGTGATTGTGACCTCATCTGTCGAAGGGCTCGACAATGTGGTGCGCTGCATTGAATTGGGGGCCGAAGACTACTTGCCGAAACCGGTCAACAAGACACTTCTCAGTGCACGCGTTTCCAGTGGCCTCGAAAAGAAAAGACTGCGGGACGAACAGAAACGTCTGCTTGAACGCTTTGCAACCACCGAAGTAGCCCAGGACCTGCAAGCGTCTGGCTTTGCCATCGGCGGAAAACGTGCCAACGCGTCGGTTTTGTTTTGCGATATCCGCGGCTTCACGACATTGTCGGAAAACCTAGCGCCGGAGGAAACCATTGATCTGCTCAATACCTTCTACACTTTGATGTTCGAGGCTGTGACCAGCAATGGCGGCATTGTCAGCCTGATGCTGGGCGACGGTTTGATGGCGCTTTTCGGGGTTCCGCAACCCCTGCCCAACTCTGCGCAAAGTGCCGTGGCGGCGGGGCATGAGATGCACAACATGATCGAAATGCTAAATCTCGAACGGTGCGCGGAAGGGAAAGATGCGTTGAAGATCGGCATCGGAATCGCAACCGGCGAGGTTGTTGCCGGATATGCCGGCACGGATAACCGGGCGACGTATACTTGCATCGGATCGACCGTAAACCTTGCGGCCCGTCTTGAAGCGGAAACTCAGCGAACCGGTAGCCGAATTTTGATAGATCAGGAAACACTGGGGCTGTTGGAAGGCGCCCATGTGGAGAAGACATTCGGCGGAACGAAGATCAAAGGTTTCTCTGATCCGTTCGACATTCACGCGCTTTGAAGGGTCGAGCAAACCTGGGGCAAATGTCCGTTTTTTTTGATTGGTTTCAGAGGTGTGAAGCCAACATTATAGAAGTTCCCAAAACATCTTCCGGATAGACAGTGGTTTTGCGATGTTGGCGCTTTTCGGAATAGATCGTCGAAGAAGCCACGACAGTATCTACGCCCTCGTCGATTATGTTTGGCGTGTTCGGAGGCAGGGGGGTCAAACAAACTTCTCGTTCCAAATCCCTACACGCTGATCGTCGCGGTTTTCATATTCGGCGATAGCCTGGAAAATATCCCGATCCACCAGCCCTTCCCGATCTTCTCCAAAATCCGTCATTCGCATTGTGAACCATGCGGTCATCCCACCCGGCGGCAAAGTGGCGAAGCGAGGGAAGACCGGGTCCCTCTTCCCAGCCTGCCAAGTGCTGGGCAAATCAGGGTCCAGGATGAAACCGCGTGCTATGCCGACCGCATCCACATCCCCTGATTTGACTGCGGCGTCTGCTTCTGATCGATGCTTGAACCCTCCGGTCACCATGAGTGGGGTCTTGGTCAACCGCCGTGCGGCGCGCGCGAAGTCGAGGAAGTAGGGACCTTTGGTTGACCGTTCGGAACTAGATGGCGCGCCGGGAAAATAGGTCCCGCCGCTGATGTCCAGCAGATCGACGCCTTTGCCGTCCAACCCGGCAACCACCCTGAGCGCGTCTTGTTCCGTCAGTCCGCCGTCAAGCTGGTCAGTGGCGTTCAGTTTGACCGCGACTGTGAAATCAGACGGCACCGCAGAGCGCACAGACTCAACGGTTTCGATCAGCAACCGCATCCGCGCGTGGATCGGGCCACCATAGGCATCCGTTCGACGGTTGAAGAGGGGCGAGAGGAACTGGCTCAACAAAAATCCGTGCGCTGCATGGATCTGGACACCGCCAAACCCCAGATCGGCAGACCGACGGGCTGTGCGGGCAAAACTCTCTGGAATGGTCCTGATCTCGGAAAGCGACATCTCTTCGCTACTGAAATCAGGGAAATCGATTGCGCTTGGGCCTTTAGGATGACCGATCGGTCGATGCGTGAGCGCCCCGGCGTGGCCAAGTTGCAGCCAAAGCTGTGCCCCGTTGACCGAGCCACGGCGGGCCAGATCCCGGAAAGCCGCCATATCGGCCGCCTCGTCGAGCACGAGATTACCCGGTTTTTCGGGGTAACGCGGATCCCCCTGCACTTCACCGATGATCGACGCCGCCAAACCACCCTCGGCCCAGCGTTCATAGAGACGCATCTGGGCAGCGGTCGGGTTGCCCCGGCCATCCGCCAGCGAATCCGACATGGCCGATTTGACGATCCGGTTCTTCAAGACACGCCCGTTCGGCAGGGTGAGCGGGCTAAAAAGGGAGGTGTTCGAAGCGATGGGCAAGGTATTTCTCCTTGGTTTATTGGCCTCCACCATAGATAATTTGGAAAGTATGTGCCGATAATCCGGTATCTTGGATCAACTTTTAATAGTTTTTGGAATAGATGCCGCAAAAAACGGAACTGGAAATCCTTCTGGCCGTGGTTGACCACGGCAGTTTTTCGGCCGCAGCCCGCGTGTTGGGGTACACCCCGTCTGCGGTGGGCAAACGGGTGCACCTGTTGGAGCAGAGGTTGCGGGTGCCGCTTCTTGTCCGCTCGACCCGGCGCATGGCATTGACGGAGGCCGGACAACGATATGTAGAGGAAGCGAGGGATCTTCTTGCCCGCCTGACAGCCTTGGAAGAGGACATTGCCGATGATGCCGGCAACCTGCGCGGTGTGATCCGTGTGACAAGCTCGGCGGCTCTTGGCCAATTACATGTTGTCCCACTGGTGATCGAATTCATGGGGCTTAATCCCGAAGTCGAAATCGAGCTGTTGCTGACGGACAAGATCATTGATCTGGTGGGCGACGGCTTCGATCTCGCGATCCGCAGCGGCGTCTTGCCGGACTCGTCCTTCGTGTCACGGAAACTGATGGACAATCAGCGGATCCCATGTGCCGCGCCCGGTTATCTTGAGCGGAGCGGAGTTCCGCTGGAACCCGAGGACCTGACTGCGCACAGATGCCTGCGCCTCGGGCCGGAAAAACATCTGTCGGATTGGGGCTTCAAACGAACGGGTGGCGGCATGTCGCGGCTCGGGTCGGGGTTTTCTTGCAATAGTCTGGAAGCGCTCCGTTCGGCGTGCCGTGCGGGACGCGGCATAGCGTGGTTGCCGGAGTTTCTGATATCCGACGACTTGCGCACAGGTCGCCTGTGTCCGGTTCTGTCGGATCACGCGGAGCCTAGCGCCGGCGGTGGGGTCTTCGTACTGCGACCGGAAATGCCCTTCCTGCCACGGCGCGTTCGGGCCCTGATTGACTTCCTCGTGGATGGTTTCGCGGACAAGGAATTCGGTCACGGATAGCAGGCTGAAAATTTGGCTGGCCTTTTCAAATTGATTTCCGAACAGCAACAGCCCGGTTGCCGTCGGATTGGAGATGGTTTCCGGGATCAAGAAGAAGACCCAGAGGTCCGGTCCGAATTGCAAGGATCGGCGCAAGCTGGTCGAAATCAAACCGGCAATACTTGGGTCGCAATTTCACGCCGAGGTGAGACGTCTTTGACCAAGGGGCCTCACCCTGCAAAACGCTGCGATCAGAGGGTGTCAGTCCCTAACAAGGCCGATGCTCGGTTGGTGCATTGGTTTCCCATCTGTCAATCCGCTCACCTTTTCGATGATGGCATCGGCGTCAATGCAGTGGTGACGATAGAGGTCGCCGATCGTGCCGGTCTGACCGAAGTGCTCGACACCCATTGGAATCGTCGGATGTCCATGCACGGACCCCAGCCAGGACAGGGTCGCAGGATGCCCGTCGATCACCGTGATCAGTTTGCAGTGACGCGGAAGGTCAGACATCAGGGCTTCGATGTGGGACAGCGCCGCCTTGTTTCCGCGTGACCGTGCCCGTTGGGCGGCGGTCCATCCGGCATTCAACCGATCGGCGGACGTGACGGCCAGAACACCGATGTCCCGACGGCCTTCACCAATTGCTCCTGCGGCTTTGATCGCCTCTGGTGCAATTGCCCCTTGATAGGCGATTACGACCTCGCAATTGGGCCCAGGTTTGCGTAGCCAATAGGCCCCATCGATCGCACCCTGACGGAATTCGTCGTCCAAGCGTTTGCCGGGCTGTTCGATCGGGTTGGTCGTCAGGCGCAGGTAGATCGACCCTCCGGTTTCATCACGCAGCCAGGTGCGCTCGTCCGGTTGTCCCTCGCCGTCGCGCTGGATGTAGTCGAAGGCCCATTCCATGATCACCGCCAACTCGTCGGCAAAGGCGGGTTCAAATGCGGCCAACCCATCCTGGCTCATCCCGATCAGGGGGGTGCCGACGGACTGGTGCGCCCCACCTTCCGGAGCCAGTGTAACCCCCGACGGCGTGCCCACCAGTATGAAGCGCGCGTCCTGGTAGCAGGCATAGTTCAATGCATCGAGTCCGCGGCAGACAAAGGGGTCATAAACCGTTCCAATCGGGATCAGCCGCTTTCCAAACAGGGAATGCGAAAGACCCGCCGCGCCCAGCAACAGCATCAGATTCATTTCAGCGATCCCGAGCTCGATATGCTGCCCTTCCGGCGTGAACTCCCATTTGGCCGTCGAGGGGATACGATGTTCGACAAAGGCGTCGGTCTGTTCGGAACGCGCGAAAAGCTTGCGACGGTTCACCCATGGCCCAAGATTGGTGGTGCCGGTTACGTCAGGCGACGTTGTCACAATGCGTTCGGCCAGTTGGCTGTCGCCCTTGGACAAGGCGTCCAGAATCTTGCCGAAAGCCATCTGGGTTGAAATCTCACGGCTGGTGTCGATCCCTATTGGCGGCACATCCAGCTTGTCATCAAGATAGCGCCGAGGACCTTTGGCAAAGAATGGCGTTTTGGACAGGAAGTCTTTCAGGGCTTCAGGGTCCTCAACTGCAGCGAGCGGATTCCATTCCTCACCCTCAAGCACGCCCATATGGGCCTGCCACGCGGCAAACTGACTGTTGTTCATCAACCCGCCGTGGTTGTCCTTGTGACCGGCAATGGGCGTGCCCCAGCCCTTTACCGTATAGGCTAGAAAGCAAGTCGGGCGATCATGGTCGATCGCGGCAAATGTCCGGGACATGGTCTCGACGCAGTTGCCACCGAGGTTTTCCATCAAGGCCGCCAGTTCCGCGTCCGTGCGCCGTTCGATCAGCGCCGTGACGTCTCCCTGATCGCCCAGATCGTCCATCAGGCGCTGGCGCCACACCGCGCCGCCCATGAACGTCAGGGCCGAATAATCCTGATTGGGGCAGGCGTCGATCCAGTTCCGCAGCCGGTCCCCGCCGGGCTCTTCGAATGCAGCGCATTGCAGGACGCCGTATTTCACGCGTACGACATCCCAGCCAAAAGCATCAAAGATCTTCTCGATCCGCTCGAACAGCCCTTCGCGTACGATCCCGTCCAGCGACTGGCGATTGTAGTCGATGATCCACCAGGTGTTGCGCAGGTCGTTCTTCCACCCTTCCTGCAACGCCTCGTAGATATTGCCTTCGTCCAACTCGGCATCGCCGACCAGTGCAACCATGCGACCCAATGGGGCGTCTGCGCCCCAGCTTTTGGCCTTGATGTAATCCTGAATGATCGAGGCAAACGAGGTGATTGCGACACCCAGGCCCACTGACCCGGTCGAGAAGTCTACGTCATCGATATCCTTGGTTCGGCTGGGGTAGCTCTGAACACCACCAAATCCGCGGAAGTTTTCTATTTTCTCGCGGGTCTGGTTGCCCATGAGGTACTGCATCGCGTGAAAGACCGGCGACGCGTGGGGTTTGACGGCGACTCTGTCCTCCGGCCGCAGGGCCGAGAAATAGAGCGCCGTCATGATCGATACCATCGAGGCGGACGAAGCCTGATGGCCACCGATCTTGATCCCATCCACCTTTGGTCGGACATGGTTGGCATGGTGGATCATCCAATGCGACAACCACAGCAGGCGTTGTTCAACGATTTTCAACTGGGTGGGATCAATGTGCATGGCGGTCTCCGGGTTCAGGCGGCGCTGCGGGCAGGGTAGGGCAAAGCCTGCTCCAGGTCTGCAAGGATGTCTTCGACGTCTTCAAGCCCAACTGACAGGCGGATAAGGCCATCGCTGATTCCATGCTCGGCCCGCTCTTCCGGGGTGTATGTCGAATGGGTCATCGAGGCCGGGTGCTGGATCAGGGTTTCCGCATCACCCAGCGAGACTGCGCGCTGGATCATGGTCAGTCGGTTCATGAATTCGATCCCGCCGGACAGGCCGGATTTGATTTCAAACGCAATCATGGCTCCGGGCTGCGACATCTGGCGCTGCGCAACATCATGTTGGGCAAAACTCTTGAGACCAGGGAAAGATACGTCACCGACAGCGGGGTGGGCCTCGAGATATTCAGCGACAACTTCAGCCGATGCGCAGTGGCGGTCCATCCGCAAATTCAGGGTCTTCAGCCCTCGCAGGATCAGCATCGCGTTGAAGGGCGCCATCACCGCGCCGGTCATGTCCTTCATCCCGACCAGGCGGATCTCGGCAATCTGTTCCGCCGAGCCCACGACCAGGCCAGCAACCACGTCTCCGTGCCCGCCAAGGTATTTGGTGGCGGAATGCAGAACGATGTCGGCACCGTGTTCAATCGGTCGGGTCAGATATGGGCTGGCATAAGTGTTGTCGACCACGACCTTTGCGCCGACCGTGTGTGCGATCTTTGAATGGGCGGCAATGTCCACAAGCCGCATATTCGGGTTTGCCGGCGTTTCAAAATAGACCACACGCGTTTTGTCCGACACAGCGGCACGCAGGTTTTCAGGGTCCGTCATATCGACATGCGTGATCGTGACGCCCCATTTCGCCAACCCGTGGCGCATGAACGCAAAGGTGCAGCCATAGAGTGTCTTGTCGACGATAACTTCGTCGCCTGGCGAGAGCAGGGTCCAAAGCACTGCGGTAATGGCACCCATGCCGCTGGAAAGGGCCAGCCCGGCCTCAGCCCCTTCGAGCACCGCAATCCGGCGTTCCAGAAGATCGCATGTGGGGTTCGAAATACGGCTGTAGATATGGCCTTGGCGTTCACCTGCGAACATCTCGCCGCCGGCCTCGGCCGTTTCGAAGGAAAAGGTCGAGGTCAAATGCAGCGGCGGGGTCAGCGCGCCGTCATTTTCCAACGGGTTGTAAGCATGGTGGATGGCGCGGGTAGCAAAGCCGGTTGAGCGGGTCATGACAAACTCCTGATTCCAGTTGAAGCCAGTTTGCGCCTTTACTTTGGGTGAAGGGTTGCGAATTATACCAACATAGAGGTCAAAATTGGCAGGATCTGCCAATCGTAGGAAGGAAAATGGACGCCAAGGACAGACAGATCATCCGTGCCCTCCAACGGGATGGGCGCATGACCAATCAGGATCTTGCGGATGCGGTCAGCCTCTCGCCGTCGCCCTGCCTGCGCCGGGTCAAGAACCTTGAGGCCAGTGGGATCATCAAGGGATACAGCGCAGATGTGGACGCCGCCGCATATGGGATGGCCATTACCGTCTTTGTGCGTATCCGGCTGGAGCGGCACAACGAAACGGATGTCCAGAATTTTGAAGGTCGGATTCGGATGATCGAGGAAGTTCTCGAATGCCACGTGCTGACCGGCGCCATGGACTATCAGTTGCGCGTTCTTGTTTCGGATCTCGAGGCTTACGAAGACTTTATCCGCAATCGCATACACCCGATTGGCGGTATCGCCTCCATCGATACCAGCTTTGTCTATGGAACGGTAAAGAAAACAGCCGTTTTCCCATCCACCTGATCGGCAACGCTCTGTCCGTTTCGCGCCCACGTAGATGCACGCGCCTCACATCGGGCTCTGTGGCCAAGGGCTTTGTAAGCCAAGCCTGCCTGGTCCGTTCTGCAGCACCGGAAGGCCGGAGAACCCGTTACCGAAAAGTCGTCTTGCCCGATTGTTTCCTTGTCGCCAGAGTGGCTGAAAAGCAGGAGGGTGGCGTGGCTGGTCACATGCGCGATGCGATCTTTGGTGCGGGCGCAGTCGATTGTTCGACATCGCGGCATCTGGCTGAGGCCGCGCGGGCCGACGCTGCTGGAAAGAAACGTGCTGACAGCCGGGGCCACTCGGCCCGCGGCGGGCAAATTTGGTGAAGGGCAAGAAGGACAGATGACCAAATCCAGCGACCTGTTTCAGCAAGCCCGACAATCGATGCCCGGGGGCATCTCGCACCGCTATCGCTGGCGCTTGCCGAACCCGATCTATATCACCCGTGCGCTGGGCGCGCATAAGTGGGACGCTGATGGCAATCGATATATCGATTTCAAGATGGGTGCGGCCAGCCAGATGATGGGCCATTGCCACCCCGAAATTGTCAAAGCCCTGCAGGCGCAAGCGACGCAAGCGATCTTTGCGGCTGACTGCAACCCGATCGAGGTCGACTGGTCACGCAAGATCTGCGATCTGATTCCGTCGGTAGAGCGGGTCCGCTTCACCGCGTCCGGAACCGAAGCAACGATGCTGGCCCTGCGCATCGCACGCGCCTTCACCGGCCGTGACAAGATCCTTCGCGTGGACGGGCATTACCATGGCTGGCATGATCACGTTCTGAAGGGGTCAAAACCGGGATCGGATGTGCCGCCATCGCTGGGCGTTCCCGCAGCCGTCGCAGCGCTGACCGACATCTGCCCGCCTGATGCGGACATGTTGAACAGGATGCTCGCCACCAAGGACTATGCTGCGGTGATTATCGAAGCCTCGGGCGCCAATTACGGCGCAGTGCCGATGGCGCAGGCGGTTCTGGGAGCCGCCCAATCCGCCGCGCATCGAAATGGCGGCCTGCTGATCCTGGACGAGATCATCACTGGCTTCCGCTGGTCCTCAGGTGGGCGTCAGGCGCTGGCCGGAACCACGCCCGACCTGACGACCATGGCCAAGATCGTCACCGGCGGTATGCCGGGAGGTGCCGTCGGCGGCACGGCCGAGGTCATGGCGATGCTCGACCCGTCCGTCACGGCCCGGGGACACACACCGGCGGTGCTGCACCAGGGAACCTTCAACGGAGCGCCCATCGTGGCCGCAACCGGATCGGTGATGATGGACCTTTTGGCGGATGGTTCGGCCCAGGGCCATGCGGACAGGATCGCAGCGGATATTCGGAGTGGCGTGAACGCGCTGTTCTCCAAACACGGCATCGAAGGGTTGTGCTATGGCGAAAGCTCGACGTTCCACCTCTGGTTCGGGCCGCACGAAGGGTCGATGGACGGGATACCCGCCGCGACCATTCGCGGACCCGCACCCAAGCTGGTCGCGGGGCTACAGGATGCTCTGAACCGCAACGGCGTTGACCTGATGTCCGCGATGAGCGCCGTAACATCGGCCGCGCATAGTGACGATGATGTCACGGACACCCTGAATGCGTTCGACCGCGCACTGGAAGAGATCAAACCGGTTCTCAACGAGACGCAGTGGCGTCACCGTACCGGGCAGATCACCACATTTGCTTGTGCTTGCGCGTCGATCCGATGCTGACGCCGAACTGCCGTGAAAACGCCTTGGACAAAGACTGTGCGGAGGAATAGCCACAGCGCATCGCAACCTCGTCCAGAACAAGGTTCGTGTGCGCAACCAGGTCGCGGGCGCGCGACAGGCGCATCAACTGGTAATAGCGTTGGGGCGGCATCCCAAGCTCTTTGACAAAGATGCGCGAGATGGACCGAACCGAAAGGTTGGCCCGCCGCGCGAGGTCCACGATTTGCATCGGAGCCTCGTCATTTTCTGCCATTATGGAAATGCAGCGCCGCAGGTTTTCCGACCCTTTGGGTTGCATGGCGCTGTGTCCAAGCCCATCGAACCGCGCACCGTCATGCAGGAACATGCTGGCTGCATCATGCGCCAGCGCGTCACCGTATCGTTCCGAAATCAGGGCGATCATCAAATCCATGGCCGTCGACGCGCCGCCGCAGGTCCAGATCGGACCGTCGCGGACAAATCTGTCCGGCAGGGTCTCGACATTTGGAAACGCCTCCGAAAACTCAGTCAGCGTTTGCCAGTGCAGGGTTGCCCGACGCCCGTCCAGCAATCCCCAGGAAGCAAGAAACCACGCTCCGGTGTCCGCCCCGATGACCGTCTCCGCCTGTCTGGTCAGCGCGACGCATTTTCTGCTGGCCGGCTTCGAGGCGTTCTGCCTGAACTCGTCTCCGCCGACCACCATCAACAGATCGCAGGCGCCCGCGTCAACCAAAGTGACGTCCGGCGAAAGACGCAGACCACTGGAGCTGCGAACTGCATCGTCGTCAGGCGTCACAATAGACCAGTGGATGTCGGCGCCGGTCTGATCCCGAACAACGCGCAGCGGCTCCAACAGGCAGGCCAGCAGCATGTTGGAAAACTTGTCAAACAGCAGGACGTTGATTTTGAGTGCCAGCATTTCGTCCGATTAGGGATGTTTTTTGGCAAATTAGGACAACACCCGCAGAAAATTCAAGACTACGCTTTCCCCAATTTGCAGTCGAACCAACCACACCGGCAAAAGGGCCTGACCACCATGCGCGACCGACCGCTTTCGAACATTCGGGTTCTTGATTTCGGCCAATATCTGGCCGGGCCGCTGGTCGGGATGATGTTGGCCGATATGGGGGCGGATGTGATCCGCATTGATCCTCCGGGCGGACCGCGCCTGAAATCACCCGCATCGGATATGCTGTCACGTGGAAAATCCAACCTGGAATTGGACCTTAAATCGCCAGGCGGTCTTCAGACAGCTCTGCAACTTGTTCAGCGCGCCGATGTTGTCATCGACAATTTCCGGCCGGGTGTGATGAAACGTCTTGGTCTGGGACCGGACGCCCTGCGGCAGGCAAATCCCGCCGTTGTTTCACTATCGATGCCCGGCTTTGCCTCAACCGATCCGGAACTGGCCGATATTGCAGCGTGGGAGGCAGTGATCGCTGCGCGCACAGGGCAGTTCACGGATATGGGCCTGAACCGCCGGCTGATGGGGATCAACCCATCCTTCACTCCGCTGGGGCTGGCTTCGGCCTACGGGGCGACGTTTGGTGCCATGTCGGTGCTGTTTGCACTTCGCGCGCGGGGCAGAAATGGCGGGGATCATATCGAGGTTCCGCTGGCCTCGGCCCTCCTGGAGGGGCTGGTCTACAATTGTCAGCAAATCGAGGACTATCCGGATCGCTACAAATCCCCGCGCGAGGTTGAACTGGAACGGCGCGCGGCAGAAGGTCTGCCGCTGAATCTGGAGTTTTCGGAATTGTCGGAATTCCTCGACCCGTTCTACCGGACCTACCCCTGCGCAGACGGCCGGGGTTTTTATGTTGTGGCATGCAGCATCAAGGGCCATCCTGAACGCGCGCTTCGAACGCTTGGGCTTGGCGATGTGGTTGAAAGCCTGCCGGACTTCGACGCCTATCTGGATCAGAAAGACTGGCCCGCGGAATGGTCTTCACGCAACTATCCGGTCGGCGTTTCGGACCGCGCCCGCGTATCCACCGCGATGAAAGAGGCCTTTCTGACCCGTCCGGCCCACGAGTGGGAGGCGCTGTTTGGGGCATCGAAAGCACCGGCAACGGCCCAGCGATCCTCACAGGAATGGCTGAATGATCCGCACGCGCTGGCTTCGGGCCTTGTGCTGGAAGTCGAACATCCCGTGCACGGCAGGATGCGTCAGATGGGCAATGTCGCGTGGCTGGCAGAAGATGCCGAGGCTCGGGTCAAGCACGCGGCCAAGCCTGCCGATCTTGCCGCGCTTCTGTCCGAAGCGCCCCGGGCCTCGGCGGTCACTGACCCCGCCGGACAGGGCTGGCTGGACGGGCTGAAGGTTCTGGACCTGACCAATGTCATCGCCGGCCCCACCATCGGCTCGACCCTTGCACGGTTCGGTGCCGAAGTCACTTTGGTACAACCGGTCGATCCGTCGGTAGACCCCTGGAATGCGGTTGTCTTTGGCATGCACGCGCATCGCGGCAAGAAGAGCATTCTTTTGAACCTGCGCAGCGACGAAGGGCAAGAGGCTCTGGCGCGCCTGATCGCTGAATCCGACGTCATCACCATGAACGGCACCGATGCGCAGCGCGATGCGCTGGGGTTGTCGCCGGACCGATTAAAAAGCATCAATCCGAAGCTGATCCTGGTTCAGCTGGACGCATTTGGTGGGCCGAAGATCGGGCCGAAGTCCAACCACCTTGGCTATGACGATTTGGCCCAGGCGGCCACCGGTGTCATGGTGCGTTTTGGCGGCGGCATGGAAACGCCTGAAGAGCACGCGCATTTCGGCACGATCGACGTTTTGACCGGGTACTGTGCCTGCGTGGCGCTTGGCGGGGCGCTGACGCGGCTGGACCAGACAGGAGAGGGCGGCATTGCGCGCGCCTCGCTGGCGGCTGCGGGCAACCTGATTCAGGCCCAGTTCATGTATGATTATGACGGGCGGGCGTCGTTTGACGAACCTTCGGGGCGTCAGGCGCTGGGCTGGGGGCCGTTCTATCATTGCTATAAAGCAGCGGACGGCTGGATGTTCTTCGCCGCTCCAACCGAGCAAGAGAAGGCTTTGACGAATATCCCCAAACTTGCTGACCTTGCCAATCTATCGGAGTGTGAAGTGCAGGCCGGCCTGGCATCGCGCTTCCGCGAACGTCCCGTGGCCTTTTGGAAAGCAGCATTCGCCGCTTCGTCCAGCGCCGTTGTTCCATTAGGGTCGCTGCACGAGACCCGCGATGCCGCCCTGCAACCGGAAAGAGGTGGAGAGGTTGATCTGTCACAGGCGACATTCCGCGTGATCCGCCACGACCGGCATCCGATGGGCCGCTGGACTGATCTGGTGGCGCCAAATGCGGTGCGCCCGGAAAAGGGCCGTATCACCGTGCCTTCGCACATGCCAAAATATGGGGCCCACACGCGCGAAATCCTGGCGCGGACCGGGTTGGCCGAAGATGCAGTTGACCACATGATCAAGACCGGGGCAGCGGCAACGCAGTGGTCCGACAAATACCTTCCCGAATAAGGGCAGAGAGTCCCGAGGGGTCGGACTGACCTCGGGCAAGCGGAGTGGGCTATTGGATCCATCTAACGGACATCGGCCCGATGCGCGCTCGACGCAGCGCTTTCGGACCAGCAATCAGTCGACCAAGGTAAGTGTCACATGATCCTCGCGCGAGGCGTAAGGCCCATGAGTGTCCAGATCCACGGCTGTTGTCGTCGCCTCGCAGACCGCCCGAGCGTGGACGATTGGCGCGAAGTTGGTGCACAATCAATATGGGATCGCGCCCTCACATCTCCGTTGAACGACACAAAGGATATTCACGCGATTTACCACTCGCTTGGGTCACTGAAAGGGAAAAGATGCACGTTTTTCGCAGTATGATCATAGATGCAAATATCGATCGGGTCTGGCAGGCCGTCCGAAACTTTGACGGGTTAGCAGCCTGGAACCCCGCAGTGGATAAGGCCACTTTGGAAAATGGAGCGCCGACCACGACCGGGTCAATTCGCAGCCTGCAAATTCGCGACGGGACGGTGTTTCGCGAGACCCTGCTTGCGCATTCCGACATCGACCACTTCTATACCTACGACATTCTCGAAAGTCCGCTTCCCGTCGAAGGATACGTTTCGACGCATCGATTTATCCCGATATCACATACCGATCAGACCCTGGGCATTTGGGAAAGCCGATTTAACTGTGCGCCTGATGTCGCAAACGAGATGGACAGTATCGTGGGTGACGCAATCTACATTGGTGGCATGGAAGGTTTGAACCGATATCTCAGGGAGAACCAGCATGAATGACACGCTCGCGCCCCGCGCCATTGTCGGCGTGATGACACCGGCGATGAATACCGTCGTGCAGCCGGAGCTGGAGCTTTTGCGGCCGAACGGTGTGACCAACCAGATGCAGCGCTTTCGCCTTGGTGGGGACGCTGTGTCGGATGATCTGCCTGAAGAAGCGGCCAAGCTGATGGATTGTAACCCCGGGGTAATTGCCGTGGGGCTGACAACGGATGCAGGGGCGGGTGGGCCGGACAAGCTGGCGGCCCGGTGCTCGGAAGTCTCTGACCAGGTGGGCGTGCGTTTGCTGGGCGCTTCGCAGGCCAACTACGCGGCGCTTCGCGCACTTGGGGCGGTGCGGGTCGGAGTTGTCACCCCGTTCAGCGCAGAAGTGGATGCGGTTGTAAAAGCCAATACCGAGGCCGCCGGATTTGAGGTTGCCGCGATCAAAGGAACCGCGGCGCCGACACTCCCCGAGATTTGCGAAACACCGCTTGACGATATTCGCGCCGTCTTCTCTCAGGTGGCTGCATCGGACTGCGATGTCATCCTTCAGGTTGGCACCGCGTTGCCTGTGATCTCACTGATCGCGGAACTGGAAGCGCGCTATGAAAAACCGATCGTTGCATGCAATGCGGCCGTGTATTGGCAAGCGCTTCGCGCCATCGGCATCAAGGATGTGATCCCGGGCTACGGCACATTGCTGGAGAAACACTGAATGCAGGATCACGTGCAGGTCGCCGTCATCGGTGGCGGTGCCGTAGGGGCGGCTATCCTTTACCACCTTGCCAAGGCGGGCATTACCGATGCGCTGCTGCTCGAGAAAAATGAGCTGACGGCTGGCTCGACCTGGCATGCGGCAGGCAACATTCCCACTTACGCCAACTCGTGGCTGGGGATGCGCGCGGGCAACTACGCCTGGCGTCTTTACAAGGAACTTGCAACCCACCCGGATGCACCGATTACCTACCGCCACACCAAGGCAATCTGGCCCGCACACACGCCAGAGCGGATGCAGCTGTTTCAGCATTTGTGTGGCGTGTCGCGATCCGCGGGGTTCGAGCTTTCGATGCTGGAACCGTCGGACATTGAGAAGATGCACCCTTACTGGAAGGCGGGGAATGACGTTCTGGGCGGCATTCTGGACCCCTATGAAGGTGATATTGATCCCAGCCAGTTGACGCAGGCCTTGGCCAAACACGCGCGGGACATGGGAGCCGAGGTGCGCCGCTATACCAAAGTCACCGGCCTCAGACAGCGCAGCAGCGGAGACTGGGAGGTCGAAACATCGGCTGGCAGCCTGATTGCGGAAACCGTAATCAATGCGGCGGGGTCTAGCGGCGCGCAGATCGCCGCGCTTGCCGGAATGAAACTGCCGGTCGTGACCCTGGAACACCAATACATGGTTACGAGCGCTTTGCCTGAGCTGGACGCGGACAGTGATCTTTTCCCGCTGATCCGGGACCCGGATCTAAGGTTCTACCTGCGCCGGGAACGGAACGCGTTCCTGCTGGGTTCTTACGCGCATGAAGGTCGACCTGTCTGGATGGATGGTGTTCCCGGGGATTTTGACCATCAGCTTTTTGCTGACGATGTCGACGGGATGATGGCGGTGTTCGAGGCTGCATGCAGCCATGTCCCGCTGCTGGAACAAGCCGGAGCACAACGTTTCGTGAATGGCCCCATTCCTTATGCGCCGGATGCTCTGCCGCTTGTCGGCCCGGCAAGTGGCGTACGAAATTTCTTCCACGCGACCGGTGTTCAGATCGGAATCACGCATTCTGCCGCGATTGGCAAGGCAATGGCCGAATGGTTGACCACAGGCGAAACCGAATGGGATCTGAGCGCTTGGGATCCGCGACGCTTTGGCGACTGGGCATGCGGGGATTATGCGGCGCGCCGGGCTTCGGAGCATTACGATCTGCAATATGCGATCCCTTACCCCCACCGCATTCTGACCTCAGGGCGACCCGTCAGGCAGTCTCCGCTTTACGACCATCTGGTTTCACAGGGCGCGGTCATGGGGCAGATCGGCGGTTGGGAACGTGCCTTCTGGTTTGATCCGGCACCTGGTTCAGAGGCTCATGATCTAAGCTTTGGCGAAGAAGCATGGAATGAGCCGGTCCGCAAGGAATGCGAGGCCGTTCGGGATGCGGTCGGTCTCATGGATCATGGCGGCTTTACCAAATTCACGCTCGAAGGTCCGGATGCGGCCGCGGTTTTGAACAGGGTCTTCTGTAGTTTCCTGCCGGACGTTGGACGGGTGCGCCTGTCTTACATGCTGACACCAAACGGAAAGATCTGGTCCGAGGCAACGATCGCCCGGCTGGCCGATGACCGCTTTCTAATTTGCGGTCCGACACTTGCCGTGGACCGTGACTACGACTGGATCGCGGGACAGATAGGCGACGCCGATGCCACGCTCACCTGGCCCTACGAACGGGATGGCGCGCTTCTGGTCATGGGGCCGAAATCCCGTGCGCTTCTTGAGCCTTTGACAGACGGCGACCTGACCCGGCCCTGGATGAGCGTTACCGAGACGACGATCGCCGACGTACCAGTCACCGCCCTCAGGGTGAGTTACGTAGGCGAATTGGGTTGGGAGCTTCATGTCCCTTCCGAGCATCTGACAACGCTTTACCAGGCCATTTGGGAGGCCGGGCAAAACCAAGGTATTCGAAATTTCGGCTCCTACGCGCTGAACGCAATGCGGGTTGAAAAGGGATATCACGGCTGGGCTGCTGATTTTGGCACCGAATACACACTCTTTGACGCGGGGCTGGCGAGCTTTGCCAACCTGAACAAGGGGCCGTTCACAGGGCGCGAAGCTGTCAAGCAGCAAAAGCGCGAGGTGCCAGCCTGGCAATTCATCGGACTTGAATTTACGGACCCTGGCCCGGATCCGTTGCCGTCTGATCCCATTATCCTGGGCGACCGAGTAATCGGTTACCTCACATCCGTGTCGATGGGGTTCCGAAGCGGTCGTCTTATCGCGCTGGGTTATGTGGAAACGGGAACTCTGGACATTGGCCAAAGCTGCCACGTTCAAGCTTTTGGCGCACTTCGATCTGCCGTTCGTCACAACCACCACGTCTATGACCCAGAGAACAAGCGGTTGCGCGCCTGAGTTCCGAAAGCACTGGTTCCTGGTCACGAGCTTGGGCGAAAACCGTAAAACGTTCGCAGGTGGAAACTTCGAATTGGAAACGGATCGGTTGCCTTTCCAGCACCACGAAAATCGTGGTCCGGAAAATTCTTCACGGAAATCGACACGCTGTGATATAAACAAAATCGAATATTAAGGAGCTGCGAAAAGTTCCTCCATTCTGTTGGTATAGTTGATTTGGGAGGTCACTATGTTTCGGATATCCGCGTGTTTTTTCTCATTGGTATTTGCGCCGACAATTGCTCTTTCTGACGCCGTGCCAAGCAAAGAGGCGGCCGAAGACTTGTTCTCGGACCGACCGTTTTCTCCATATGCCAACCGGACTTTTCCCGAACGCCCGCTTTGGGGGGACACGCACCTTCACACGGGGCTTTCCTTGGATGCGGGCGCCTTCGGGAATACCCTGCTGCCGGACGATGCATGGCGTTTCGCCAAGGGTGAGCAGGTCATTTCTTCCACCGGCCAACCTGTCCGGCTGGCCCGGCCGTTGGATTGGATGGTTCTGACGGATCACACGGACCTGATGGGATTTGCCCCGGATCTGCAAGCTGGCAAGCCCGGTGTTCTTGCCGATCCAAAAGGTCTGGAATGGTACGAGGGTTACAAAGCCGGCGGTGAAGAGGCCGGGAAAACGGCGTTCGACATTATTACCAACTTCTCGCAAATGACGTTGCCGGAAGTTCTTCTCGAGTCCTACAGCCCGGGTGCCGACGCTTTCGCCTTCACCTGGGAGAATATTGTACTGGCGGCCGAGCGGCATAACGACCCCGGCGACTTTACCGCTTTCATCGGGTTCGAGTGGACCTCGGTACCGAAGGGTTTCAATTTGCATCGAAACGTCATGCTGC
The DNA here is from genome assembly GCF_056531525.1 of Ruegeria sp. N11. Taxonomy (NCBI): domain Bacteria; kingdom Pseudomonadati; phylum Pseudomonadota; class Alphaproteobacteria; order Rhodobacterales; family Roseobacteraceae; genus Ruegeria; species Ruegeria sp. N11. Next base: position 116,365 of record NZ_JBQFLX010000014.1, on the reverse strand, counting down.
GCGATGGGCCGATCAGAGCGCTTCAGATGGTGCCCCCGGTGACGCAGCCGCCTTACGGCGATACGGATCCAAAGGCGCTTTACGCGTGGCTTGAAGAGTATCAGGAAAAAACCGGGGGGCGTGCTGTTGCCTTTGCCCATAACGGCAACCTGTCAAACGGGTGGATGTTCCCGACCGAAGATACATATCACGGCGGTAAGGTCGATGAGGAATACGTGGCGGCCCGTGCGAAATGGGAACCCCACTACGAAGTCACGCAGATCAAGGGTGACGGCGAAGCGCATCCATTCCTGAGCCCGGATGACGAATTTGCAGACTACGAAAACTGGGATGTAGGCAATCTGGATATCACCGAGCTGAAGACCGATGACATGCTGGCCGGTGAATACGCCCGAGAAGCACTGAAGCGCGGTCTGTTGCTGGAAGAAAAGTTCGGCGTTAACCCCTATAAGTTCGGTATGGGCGGCGCGACGGACAGCCACACGTCTCTGGCCACTGCCGAAGAAGACAACTTCTTTGGAAAATCTGTCAGTGTTGAACCTTCGGCCACGCGGATCAAACATCCTTTCATTGCCAATGATTTGGGTGAAATTCCCGGCGATCTTCTGGTCGCTTCCGGCTACACGGCCGTTTGGGCGACCGAAAACACACGCGCTGCGATCTTTGATGCGTTCAAGCGGCGCGAGACTTATGCAACAACCGGTCCCCGGATCGGCCTGCGGTTCTTTGGCGGATGGGATTTCAATGACGCGGACGTTGAAACCCGTTTCCTTGCAGATGTCGGCTATACCAAAGGGGTCCCGATGGGTTCGGACCTGCGCCCCCGCGAAGGAGATGGTGCGCCCGCATTCCTGATCGCTGCGCTGCGCGACCCGGTTGGTGCCAATCTGGACCGCGTGCAAGTGGTAAAGGGATGGCTCGATTCCGACGGAGCCTTGCAGGAAAAGGTCTACGATGTGGCGTGGTCGGGTGATCGTGTTGCTGATGAAAACGGCAAGGTTCCCGCGGTTGGAAACACCGTGGATGTAGACACCGCAAGCTGGACTAACACAATCGGAACCGCCGAACTGGTTACGGTTTGGTCTGATCCTGATTTCGATCCGAATGCGCGGGCCTTTTACTACGTGCGCGCCATCGAAATCCCTACACCACGCTGGGTGCTGTACGACAAGCTGAGGTTCGGTGCCGAATTGCCGGAAGACGCGGTTCTGACGCATCAGGAGCGCGCGTATTCCTCTCCGATCTGGTACACGCCGGAAGAGTGATCCAATCTGGGGACAGAATTGGAAGCCGGGGCAGGTACCTCTGCCCCGGTGCTGTCACCAACTTTCTGAAACACACAGGGTGTTCGTTTCTTGCAAAACCCAACCGGGTGATGCCAGCATCGATACATAGAACCGGATCGTGTTTTTCTTGCAGGAGCCTTCATGCGATTATTGAAAGAACCTCTGTTCCATTTCTTCTTGATTGGAGCGGCGATTTTCGTTTGGTTCCATTTGGTTGCGCCGGAAGCAGAGGCTGTTGAAGACATTGATACGATAGCAATCGACGAAAACGATGTTGCGCTGCTGTCAGCTCAGTTTGAAGCTAGGTGGAAACGCAGACCAAGCGACGCTGAGTTGCAAGCCTTGGTCGATGCATCAATTCGCGAAGAGGTACTGGTCAGAGAAGCGAGAAAGCTTGGCCTTGATCGCGGCGATACCGTCATCAGGTCCCGGCTGAGCCAAAAGATGGATTTTCTGTCTGAAGCGATCGCCACATCAGTTGTTCCGGATGACGAAGAATTAGAGGCTTTTCTGCAGGAGAACTCTGAACGCTACGCAACATCTGCCAAATCGGCCTTCACTCAGGTTTTTCTGGGTGAAAAGCCAGGCGACGCAGAAATCGAGCAGGCACTGACCGCGCTGCGGGCCCAGCAAGAGCCTGATGGCCTTGGAGGCTCGACATTGCTGCCCGCTTCAATGCCCATGACCGCGACAAGAGTCATCGACTCGGTGTTTGGAAATGGATTTTCCGAAGGTCTGACAACGCTGGACGTGGGTGAATGGACCGGACCGATCCGGTCGGGATATGGGGTACATCTGGTCAAGGTTGTCGCCATCGAACCCAGCCAACTGCCTTCGTTGGCAGAAATCCACGGTGTGGTACTGCGGGATTGGCGTCGCGCTGCGAGCGAAGATCTGGCGCAGGCGCAATATGAGGCTCTTGCCCGAAACTACGAAATTGTAGCTCCCGACCTTTCAGGCCCGGCCAAATGAGAGCAGTTGTCTGTCTTGTTTTTGCTCTGCTGTTTACCTCGTCGGCAGGTAAGGCTACCGCACATGCGCTTGATCCGGGTTATCTGGAAATTCGCCAAATCGCTTCAGACACGTGGAGCGTTCATTGGCGAAAGCCGGATGTGAACGGTCGACCGATGGCGATTGATGCTGTCCTACCGGATGGCTGCGCCCCGGCGCGGGGCCCGGACCCGGTTTCAGACGGCAGAGCCTGGGTATCTTCATGGGTTGTCGAGTGCGGCGCAGGTATCACTGGCCAACCCATTGCGATTGAGGGGCTAGAGACTCAAAAGAACGACGTATTGGTGCGTTTGCACCCTCTGCAAGCCGAGCCGACGACCCTTCGTTTCACTCCTGATGCCGCCATCCAGAAAATACCTTCCGAACAGACGACGTGGTCAGTCTTTTCCGCGTATTTCCTGTTGGGGTTTGAACACATACTGGAAGGTTGGGATCACCTGCTGTTTGTCTTCGCGCTGTTCATTCTGGTTCGTGACCCGTGGAGGCTGGTTGGCGCTGTAACGGCTTTTACACTTGCGCACTCCATAACTCTGGCGCTTGCAACCTTCGGTGTCCTGAATGTCCCCGGTCCGCCAGTCGAGGCTGTAATCGCGCTTTCAATCGTTTTCCTCGCCATGGAGATTGTGAAGGGCGGCGAAGGTCGGTTCCGGTTGTCAAAACAGCAACCCTGGATCGTATGTTTCGGATTTGGGCTTTTGCACGGCCTTGGCTTTGCTGGGGCTTTGGCCGAGATCGGACTGCCCTCAAGCGATATTCCGGCGGCGTTGCTTGCCTTCAATGTCGGCGTCGAGGCAGGCCAGCTCAGTTTCATTGGCGCTTTGGCTCTTCTAATAGCGGCGGGGCGATTCATAGCGGTTCCGATTGGTCAAACAGCGACAACTGTTACCGCTTATGGCATCGGCTCAGTGTCGATGTATTGGCTCATAGAACGCGTAAGTGGCTTCTGAATATGTTGGCTGCAATATGTGGACGGCGCATCCAGCTTTGAAAAAGAAGCTAGATTTGCGGGCAATATATTCCGTCACTCTTTCGCGGCGAATACCTGTTTCCCGTACATTACAGATGTCTCTGAGATCGTAGGTGGAACAAAGCCGGACTTTCCAGTTTGCGCAATATTGATCAGGCAAACATCACCATTGCTTCGCGACGAGAAACCATGGGTTTTGCTGCTCTGACAGTTCTTAACTCGCAGAACAAATCCGGAAACAGGAGTTTGATTTCATCGGTTTCACTGCGCCCAAGCTGGTCACCAAGAAACAGGCTTTCCGATGGAACTCCATTTGCGAAGACCACCTCGTGTGTTTCCAGCAACAGGTGGTAGTAGGTGAACGTTGTACGGGAGTAATCCAATGTGACACCCGGAAATCCAACAAGCGCCTTGGCGGGCATCAGGACCTCTCGCTCACCAAAAAGAAGTTCCGCTTTGTAGCCCGAAACCAACAATCTGTGTTGCTGGGAAATCACCAGGGGCCGGTCGTTCCCAAGGACGCCTGCGTCTATTCTCAACGGTTGCAATGACGGATTGCGAAGCAGCATCGAGGGCACGACCTGTCGGCCGCCTATCCAAAGAATTGGCATGTGTCCGCCTGATGCCGTGGTAACCAAGTCTCCTGCTTGAAGCTGTTCGACCAGAACCTCGCCTTGCGGTGTCTGGATCAATGTTCCGCCAACAAAGCAGGGAGGATTGCTGGGATCGAGGTCGCCTTCTGTAATTTTCCAGTTGCCCGTCTGCATCGGGCCGGTGGGATTCGTGGTGTTATAGGCATAGACCTGTCCGCCAACTCTGATGAATTCGCCGGACTCACCGGTGCCGCGATAGTTGCCCTGACCGAGATACGTGTAGGCTTGGAACGTCTGCCCACCGTCGAAAGAAATGGTCGAGCCGCTGATTATCGCAGGCATCGTGGTGTTTTGAACAATCAGATCACCTTGGCCTGTCTCATTGACAGTATGCGCCAATATATCAAACACCGCCGACTTCCCCCGTTCACGCCGTTCAATGCTATATTAGGGCATTATATTCACTTATAGTGATTTTTTGAAAAGTATTGTTTGCACAATTCGGGTTCGACACGTCCGTCCATCGGTTCTTTGATCGATTTCTGTGCGGACCAAGCCGTGATCAGCCACGATGCGGCAGGGGGCGGACGAAAACGGCCACTGCGAGGGCAGGATAAGCATCGGCTTCTCGTGGCAATCCACGTTTGCGACTTTGTGTGACGGTATTTTGTGACTACGGTGCCAAGGCAGACGCACTTCTTCAGATTGGCGAGCGATGAAAGTTAACGCGCTATTGGTATCGGCACTTCTGGTCAGCAGCGGCATTGCCATCTGGGGCATTGTCGATCCACAGGGCCTGGGATCCGTTTCTTCCACAGTTGTTTCGATTCAATTCGAAAGCCGGGGCTGGTTCATTATGCTGGAAGCCAGTGCACTTTTGTTGCTGTCGATCTATCTCGCGCTGTCCAGGTTCGGTTCGATACGAATTGGTCCCGAAGGATCAGAGCCCGAGTTTTCCACTGTCGCCTGGATAGCAATGCTGTTTGCGGCGGGTATGGGCGTTGGACTGCTGTTCTTTGGCGCGTCAGAGCCTCTCACGCACTTTTCGGTTATTCGCAACTTCAGCGCCGACCCGGAAGCGGCCAGCCTGGCCATATTTGTCACCTATTTGAACTGGGGTTTTCATGCCTGGGCGATCTATGGCGTCGTCGGGCTGATTATTGCGTATTTTGCATTTCGGCGTGAGCGCTCCTTGCTATTGAGTGCACCGTTGCTGGACGTTTACGGGGACAAAGCCTGGACCCGGGCGTTGGCGTGGGTTTTCGATTTCTTGTCGGTTGTTGCCATCGCCGTCGGGCTGGCAGGCTCATTGGCGATGGGGGTGTTCCAGATTCAAACGGGATTGGCAGGGGTCCTGGGAATACCAAACTCGTATTCGCTGACCGCGATTATCTTTGTCGTCATGTGCATTGCATTTCTTATCCCACTTCGGCGCGATCTGGGTGAGGGGATGTCCAGGCTGTCCAATCTGGCCATGAGTATCGCAATTGCCCTGCTGGTTTATTTGCTGCTTGTTGGTCCCACGTCCTTCGCGATGAATTCCATCGTTTCCGGTTTTGGCCGGTACGTTTTCCACGTCATACCCGCCGGGTTTTCGACAACCGAGTTTTTCGACGAAACCGTTTCCACATGGTTTCAGGACTGGACGCTGAACTACATGATCTGGTGGCTTGCATGGTCCCCGTTTGTCGGGATTTTCATTGCAAGAATTTCGCGCGGCCGCACGATCCGCGAGTTTCTGACCGGCGTCATCATCGCGCCGACTTTGTTCTCGATCTTCTGGTTTGGCGTTTTCGGCGGGATTGGTATCTTTGACGTTCTGGATGGAAGCGGCCATCTTCTGGAGGTGAACGCCGAAAGCCTCGATGCGACGACATTTGCTTTGTTGCAAGAGTTTCCTCTGCAATACGTGACACAGATCGCAACAATCGCGGCCGCGTTCCTGTTTGTGGTCACCAGTGTTGTCAGCGCCGGATTCACGCTTGCAATGATTGGAACGGGCGGAGATGAAAACCCTTCCCCTGGTGTGCGTACCATCTGGGGCGCGGTACTGGGCGGCCTGGGGCTGGCGATGATCTTTGTGAACGACGTGGCGCTCGTTCGATCCATTATCGCGCTGTCAGCCATCGCGTTTGTCTTTATTGTGCCTGTCCTTGTTATTTGCCTTCTCAAGTCGCTGATGAAGGAGGTCACGAAATGACGGGATCAATCGTCGATACGGTGCTGAATGTAACAGTTTTCGCCTATATCGGTTTTTTGATTTGGCTTGCCCTGTACCGCGTTTAGCGCGGTGCGGAGGTACGAAGCATATTGGCTGTCAGGCGGGATTCAGATGCATTCAACACTGGTTGTTTTTCGCCATCCGCTAAGCGGCCATCTACGCGGCTTGTTATTGGCCGCGACGTCTGTTCCCGTCAGGCCGCGTTGTTCTGACTGGTCTGGCGTTGCTTTTCCGGCCAGAATTCGTCGACCACGACGTAGGCTATGATCACAAAGAACGCAGCGCTGGCGACTTGCAGAACACGCGTGATGCTTTTGACGTCGGCCTCGTCGGAAAACGGTGCAATCGACCCGCCATACACAATCAATGCTGTTGTTATTGCAGACCCGGCAGCGGCAGCCAGTGGAACCTGAGATTTGCCGAGCGCCCCAAGTGTCAGACAAAAGAACAGACAGAGCAGTATAGGCGTCAGAATGACCGGGGCGATCACGTTGATTTCATAGCAGATGATCGACACCGCCGCTCCAAGCAGGTTTGCTGTCAGCATAGCCTTGGCAACGGTCTTCCCCGCTGCGGGCATCGCAGCCAGTTGCTGACTGAGAAGCGCCACAAAGAACAACACCAACAACGCCGACGCGCCGGACACGAAAAACGCCAAAGCAAACGGAACCGTGACAAGCGACATCCTGACGATCCGACGATGCGGGTCAAATTCAGGCGATGACGCTGCTTTTTTTTCAGCAGGCGTTGGGGGTTCGGCGGGGATCAGAACAAACATCAGTGTGGATACGAACCCCGCAAACAGAAGGTTCAGCGGGATCCAGAACACCAGCACCAAGGCCAAATCCTGCGATTGCAGCACAAGGTTCGGGATCATCAATGCCCCCATTAGGGCAATGACCCCGGGCAATACTCCTGCGCCTGACACCGACCATATGAACGACAGGATTATTCCGATCGCAACCAGAATCAGAAATACGACGGGATATGGTGCGAATACCGATGACAGCAGAAACGAAAGAAACATCAACCCGATCGAGAAGACAAACAGCTTTGCAAACGCCGCCAAAGGCAACGCGGCCGGCGCTTGAAGAAACAAGGCCGTGAACACGGCACCAACAACCGCAAGGGGCCAACCCAGGAACAGGCCCAACGAGAAGACGCCTGTTACCCCCAATGCAAGCCGGATGACCGAGTTTCTGTCCTCAGTACGCATAAGACAGGATCGAAACCAAACGAATGTAGGTGCGGCCAACCACGTTCAGTAGCGAGTTTTCGCTGAGATACATGATCACGTCCGCCTGCCCGTTGAGTTGAAAACGCAGGTCGTCCTCGGCGCTTCCAGCCTCATACCCGGGCAAAACGATCCGAACCGGGAACCGTTCCGGTTCGCGCAGAAAACCCTTGGTGCTTGGCGGGCTTGCCAACTGGCCGGGCTCATCTCCACCGCTCAGGGAAACAGCTGCGCTGAAGCTTTCGATTACACCTGGGACAATCTTGCCGGGATGCATGTCCAGCACCACGTCGACAGGCGAGCCTACAGACGCTCTGCCAAGGTTGTTTTCGGTAAAGTACGCCTCAATCCAGACGTCGGTCGCATCCAGAAAGGTCAGCAGGTCCTGCCCGGAGCGCGCATATGTTCCAGGCGCAATCAGCAAGTTGGAGATCACACCTGTTGCCGGCGCGCGCAGCTCGGTCCATTCAAGATTAAGCTCTGCATCCGCCAATGCCGCCAGTGCGCGCTGAATCTTGGGGTTTTCCACTCCCTCACTGCCGAGCCTCTGCTTGGCCTTCTCCAGATCCGCTTTGGCGTTCTCGAAATTCGCCTCTGACTCTGCCAGTTGTCCTCGCGCGTCATCCGCTTTTGAAACCGCGATCAGTCCTTTCTTTTCAAGTGCAAAAACCCGCTCTGTCTGTATGCGCATCGTGTCGAGGTCACTTTGCGCCCTAGCCAGTTTGGCCTGCGCCGCACTTACCTCGGCCGAGGAAGCGCCCACTTCCTGTGTTGCAGCTTCCAGATCCGCTTCTGCCTTTGCGCGATCGATTTCATATGGTCTGGCGTCAATCCGAACCAGCACGTCCCCAGCTGAGACGACCTGACCGTTTTCGACCAGAACTTCGGTCACCGTGCCAGTGACCTGCGGCACGATCTGCGTTGCCACGGCCTTGACTCTGGCATTTCCCGTAAACGGAGTTTTCCGGTCGGCAACCAGATACCACACAAGAAAAACAAGAATGACGGCAAGTGTCGTCCATATTGTTTTTCTCATTTTGCTGCTCCTTCAGCAGCGTCTTCCGTTTCGGGTGAGGCGTCGATCCAGACCTTGAACAGCTCGTAGAAGACAGCGAACAGAACCGGTCCCATGAAAATGCCGATCAAGCCGTAGGCCATCATGCCACCGAGAACCCCAATCAGGATCACCAGCATTGGTGTCTCAAGACCTTTTGAGATGAATACCGGACGCAGGAAGCTGTCCATGATGGCGACAGGGATGGCCAATATGGTGAAGACCAAAGCCGCACCACCGGACATCGAGCTCCATGCGTAAATAACTACGGGCAATAGCACCAGACCGGGCCCGATCTGAATGATGGACAGGATCAGGCAGATAAACGCCAGCGTCGCCGCGGAACCAATGCCAAACAGAACCAACAGCAACCACACGACGACAGCTTGAATTGCCGCCACGCCGATGACACCCTTTGTGACATTTCGGATTGTTGCACCCGCCAGAGTCACGAACTCACCCCCGCGTGGCGCAAACACGCGGTTGGCAAATCGTTGCAGGCCCTGAACCAGGTTCGGGCCGGGGCTGAACAGGGCTCCCATGATCAAAACCGAAAGGGCCAGTCCCAAAAGCCCGATCCCGATACCCAGAACCTTACCAAAGAGGGATTTGGTCACTTCCAGGATTTGTGTGCCATATTTGGCCAGCGCACCGTCCAGGTTCCTTTCGAACATCCCCCAGACTTCGGCGATCTTGTTCCCGACTAGGGGCAGCTCCTTGAGACCTTCAGGCGCCGGTGGGACTTTCAATTCACCGCTGTCCGCCTGTTCCGCAAACTCGCCTCCAAGCTCCGCTGCGCCCGATACTGCAGTTGCGACGGGCCCCAATGTCAGAACCAGACCCAGCAAAACCAGAATGGTTGCGGCCAGCGACTTGCGTCCGCCCAACTTGGACTGAAGCCAATCAAAAACCGGATAAAGCGCGACGCAGAGTATCGTCGCCCAGATCACCACGCTTGCCAGCGGCGCGATCATGACCAATGCGCTGTAAAGGAATAACCCAAGAAAAAGCAAGCGAATTGCGAGATCCACAATTCTTGCGTCTTGTGTCTTTTCCATACCGTCCCTCCATTACTCGTTTTCCAAACCTTACACTCAAAAAACGTGATATGTACATTTTTTCAAACATCGTCGCTTGGTATGGGTTTGATGAAGCGTCGAAAAAACGAACTGCGGCTTCAGCACTGCAGTTGTTTTTTGAGCGCAGCGTCAGGGCTACGGTCGTTTTACTCGTCTGCTTTTTTGTCATCCTGAGACAGGATCGTGTCCGCAATCGTGGTTGCCGCAGTCACAAAGACACCCAGTCCGACAATGATATAGACCATGGTAAAAATCTTACCTAACGCGGTCTCGGGCGAGAAGTCACCGAATCCGACGGTCGAAATCGTCACTACGGAAAAGTAGATGGAATCCAGCCAACTCCAGCCTTCTACATAGTGATAAAAAACAGACGCCCAAAGGATCATGCCTAAGGTGAAGGCCAAAAGACTCTTCACCCTGCCGTCCTTCAAGGCGACGCCTATCCCGCGTGTTATTCTGGTTAGTGAGTTCATTACGCCCCCGCCCGCAAAATAAATTCATACATAACAGTATTGGAATGAAATACAAAATTTGGATCGGTATTGGCCGGTGACAGTTCAAAAAATGCGTTCAGGTTCTTCCCAAACATGCCGCGAAGGCAATTTCCGCAATGGGATCGGAATCGGTAAGCTTTTCGAGTATCTCCAGCGCCTCGGCAATCCAATCGACAGACACGTTCCAGGCTTGCTCAGCGGCTTCTGTGCGTTCGACCTGAAGTTCATGAGTGCCCGCATCCAGGTCATCGGCATACTCGATGTTTCTGTAGAGCCCTGAGTAGGAAAAGTTTGCGGATCCGGCGACGGCACCTTTTGGTGAGCTGACGATTTTTGAATGTAGCCGCCGATCCCCAGATATCCCCAACTTGCGTTTGGCAAGCTCTGGATCGAAGACACGTAAATCAATTTTGCCGGTTTTGATGGCGTGTTTTGCCAGCACCGCGATAAGATCGTGATCCTCTTCCACTTGAAGCCCGGAGCGCTCCAGCCAGTAGAGTTTCATTTTTTCGGTGACTGGTATTGGGTTGGTCAGCCTTTTGGATTCGCAGTGTCGATCCCGAACGATATCCGGATCCGGATATCGTTGTCGTTTTCCAGATCCGTCAGCTCGGGCAATTCCTTCATCAAAATTGACAGCGAAGACAAGAAGTCCTGATACCCGGTGACAATCAGACAATCCCCGGAGGTGATATGGGGTCGATAAAGATTGATGACCGGCCGGTCGATATTGGTGCCGACCTTCGCAACCGGTTCGGCATCAAGCTCGCTTTCGGGCTTTTGATTTACTTCGGTGAGCTGCTTTGGCTTGGAACGCAGCCAATCTGGGAGTGATAACAATGAACAAGACTTGGTATAAGTAAGCTTAGTCTAATAGTGATACTGCGGACATCGTCCTTCAAGACATCACCGGCAGAAACATTCGCCTTCCTGAACTTGTCGAAAACGGGCACCGGTTTTGGGGTAAGGCGTGACATGCTACCCAGATTTAAGACCCAAGCCGTTTTAGTGTGGGTTCTGTGTCTTTTTCTTGCCGGTGAACTGTCAAGTTTAACTCTAACTAAATTTGGCCAGAAAAACGAGTTTAGGAGTAATTGGTAAGGTTGCGCCCATTCGGGCCAGATATTGCGTTGACGAAATGCCCAAAGAGTGGCCAGTACTCATCGGTTGCCAGGTTTCATGACAGCCTGCTCCCAATCGTAGATGCCAGCTTGAACTATGCCAATTTGCCGATATGATTCTCCGTGATCGACCCAACCATAGGTGCGGTACGCAATCGGATTCAGCATCTGCCGATGCAAATGTGAACGTGAGATCAAATGGTACAGATATGGTACAAGTAGCCGACAAAAGGATGTGCGCGAAGCAACGACATCATCAACAACCACAATTTCAGGGATAAATGGTAGCGGAGGTCCGTCTTGGACACAAACCCCACACATTAACCCTCTGTAAAATACGGGTGCCGCAACCTTCGAGCGGTAAACCGGAAGGTCAATTGTCGTAGCGGTACACTGACTGGCGAATTCGATCAAAAGAATTTGGCCTTCACCGCGTTGTCCTACGTTGAAGGCCGTCGCAATTGCGGCATGGGGAATGTCCTACATAGCCTCCAAGGTATGCTCGAGGCCATTTCGAATGTGATCTTCCAACAACTTCTTGGCCATATCCGCGTCTCTGGCCAATGCGGCATCGAACATGTGTTTGTGTTCTTTGGCTGCTACCTCACCTCGATAGGTCAGTACGAGCATCTGGTAGCGAAGATACTTGTCATAGATGATTGAGTGAAGGGATAGAAGATTCTTGGAATTGCAGGCTGCTATCATCGCTTGATGAAACTCCGAGTCGTACCTCTTCCAGGTTTCTTTCTCAGATTCATCTCCTTTGAGAAGCCGTTGCTCCATCAAATGCAGCTTATGATGCGCGGCGACAAGGTTCCCCTCCCAATCCGTGTCACCATTCTCGATGGATAATTCCAATGCGTGGCACTCCAGCAGGACACGCAGCTCTGATATCTCGATCAGGTCTTCACGGGAGACCGGTGTAACCAGGAATCCCCGTTGCTCAGGAGCTTCGACAAATCCGTCGCTGGCGAGCCTGTTTAGCGTTTCACGAAGTGTCGAAAGGCTTGCCGAGTAGCGTTCCTTCAAGGCGTCCAGCTTCAGTTTGGAGCCGGGCTGCAACTCCCCGAAGATGATGTCCCGCTTGATGCGCTGATAGGTGCTTGCACCTATCGTAGACGGCTGTTTCGCCATGCGTTTCACCCGATATTATCAGTTTCCTCGTTCAATTAGCATTTTTCAGAGACATCAGCAATCCAAACTGATGTATGGTAAAAATAAAAATATCATACATTATTGCGGAATCGCGAAAACCCCAATACGGTCGTGGCCAAGTTGGGCAAAGCAGCTCGATCGCAATCATCGGTTTCGGGATTTTCCGGACCCTCCGGAAGGAAGCAAAGTGTCTAAGAACTTTCGCATTGCCATTGTCGGCATTGGCCTTGTTGGACGCCGCCACGCAGACGCGATCCGAGCGTTGCGCCATGTTGATCTCGTCGCGGTGGTCGACCCCAGCGATGAAGGCCGTGCTTACGCCGTTGAGCACGGGGCCGCATGTTACGAGACCCTTGAGGAAATGTTTGGAAATCAGACGCCGGACGGAGCTGTTCTTGCGACCCCGACCACGCTTCATGTCGAACAAGGCCTCACGTGTGTTCGACATGGTTGTCCTGTTCTTGTCGAAAAGCCGATCGCCGTGGAAGCCACTGCTGCACTTGAGCTTGTTCAAGCAGCGGAGAAGGCCAATGTGCCACTGATGGTTGGACATCATCGTCGGCACAATCCTCTGATCCGGTCGGCCAAGGAAGCCATTGTCGATGGGAAGATTGGAGATGTGCGCGCTGTCCATGCGAATTGCTGGTTCTATAAGCCAGACGAGTATTTTGATGCTGCGCCCTGGAGAAAGAAACCCGGTGCAGGGCCCATCTCGGTCAATCTGGTCCACGATGTGGATCTGCTGCGGTATCTGGCCGGAGAAGTCGTGACCGTTCAGGCTCAGTCGGCTTCATCGCAGCGGGGTTACGACAACGAAGATGTTGCCGGTGCTCTGTTGACGTTCGAAAGCGGGGCGATAGGGACCATAAGTGTGTCCGACAGCATCGTCGCCCCGTGGAGCTGGGAGATGACGTCTCAGGAATATCCCATCTATCCTGCAACCACTGAGAGTAGCTACATGATAGGTGGCTCTCATGGTTCGTTGTCCGTTCCCGATCTTCGCCTGTGGAGTTACCAGAGTGAGCAAAGGGACTGGTGGACACCTATTTCATCGACCGCGCTGAAGAAGGGTGCGTCTGACCCTCTGGTCAATCAGCTCAGGCACTTTGTTGAAGTAGCTCGGCACGAAGCAGTGCCGATTGTGTCTGGATGGGAAGGGTTCAGAACGCTTCAAGTTATTGAAGCTATTCAGAATTCTTGCAGAACTGGCGAGGCTGTCAGGATAAGAAACCTTCAGGAAACGCAGCAACAGAGATTGCAGGTAATGAAAAATATCTGATATTTTGTAAAACATCTTGCAAAATGTCCAAAATAGGTCAAAACTCTGAATCGCAAAAAAGAAGCATCATGATGTCTCAGGGAGGAGCAAAGTGATTACCAAACTTACCCGCCGGGCTGCTGTATCAGCCCTGGTCGCAACCGGTGTTATGTTCAGCGCAACAGGCGGTGCGCTGGCAGAAGACAAAGTGCAACTTCGCCTCGCAACATCAGGATCGGAGACTGATCAGCGCTCGGTCGCCATGGCCGAGGTTTTCGCGCCCATGGTCGCCGATTTCGCAAGTTATGAACCCAGCTACAACGGCACGATCTTCGCGCAAGGCACTGAGCTGGACGCTATCAGTCGCGGCAATCTGGAGATGTCGATCACCTCGGCGCAGGAGCTGGCGCAGTTCTTCCCCGAGTTTTCGATCTTTACAGCAGGCTATGTCCACCAGGACGCCGCGCATCAGGTGGCTGTCTTCAACGATCCCTTAATGGATGCCTTCAAGCAAAAGGCCGAAGAAGAACTGGGCGTCAAACTACTGTCGGTCATGTATTTGGGCCGTCGTCAGGTGAACCTGCGCCAACCCAAGGATGAACTGACCGTCAGCACTCCGGCTGATCTGGAGGGTGTGAACCTGCGGATGCCGGGCACAGATGCGTGGCAGTTCCTTGGCAAAGCGCTGGGTGCCGCCCCGACACCAATGGCGTTCTCAGAAGTTTACACAGCTCTGTCGACTGGTGCCGTTGACGGTCAGGACAACCCGTTGCCGACCGTGGTTGATGCCAAATTCTACGAAGTGACCAATCAGATCATCCTGACATCGCACTTGGTTGACTTGAACTATATCGCCATCGGCAAAGAAGTTTGGGATGGATTGACACCCGAGCAGCAGGCCAAGGTTCAGGAAGCTGCGGATGCAGCGGCTGAATCCGGTCGCCAGAAACAGCTTCAGAAAGAAGAGGACCTTGTCAGCTTCCTGAAAGAGCAAGGCATGGCGATCTATGAACCCGATCTCGCGGCGTTCCGCGATCAGGTACAGTCTATGTATCTGGACAGCGAGTTCGCTGGCTCGTGGCCTGAGGGCGTTCTGGATCAGATCAACGCTCTGGGCAACTGAGCCCAGCAAGACAAGGGGGGAGAACCATATGAAAGCCTTTATGAAGGGGTTCTCCCGACTGACCGAAGCGATTGCCGGCGGGATGCTGGCGGCAATCTTTCTAATCTTCCTTCTACAAATTCTTCTGCGGTACTTCTTTACCCCCGCCGGATGGACGCTTGAACTCATCGGCATTCTGTGGGTCTGGGTGATCTTCTTCAGTTGCGCTTTCATCGTGCGCGAGAGAGATCACGTGAAGTTCGATATCATCTACCTTTCTGTGCCGATGCGCGTGCGGCAGGTCTTTGCGATGCTGGCGGCCGCAGCGATCGTGGTCGGTATGCTCTACAGCTTCCTTCCGACGTGGGACTACATCGATTGGATGAAGATCCGCAAGACATCGACTGTCCGCAATCCGTTCTCCGGCGAGAAGATACCTTTGCGCACAGTATTCTCGATTTACGCGGTATTCATGCTGGTCGTCGCAGCGCGCTACGCGTGGCTATTCTTCGACGTCATGCGCAATGGCCCCCCAAAGACAGAGTTGGAACTGGTTGTTGGGTACAACGTGGTTGACGACCATCCACGTGTCGACGTCGAAGAGGACGAGGAAGTTAAGAAATGAGTTTTGAACTTCTTTCCTGCCTGCTCGCTCTCTTTCTTCTGGCAGGCATCGGGACACCTATTGGCTATTCCATCCTATTGGCCTCATTAGTGTACCTGGGCACGGCCGGATTGGACGTCGCACTCGCAGGCGAGAAGATCCTGCAGGGCTTCTACAAAAGCACGATTCTGCTTGCCGTGCCTTTGTTCATCGTCGCCGCGAATATCATGAACGCGGGGTCGATCACAGACCGCTTGCTGAACTTCTGCGTCGCTGCGGTCGGTCGGTTCAAGGGCGGCCTTGGGCACGTCAACGTGGTTGCGTCGTTGATTTTCTCCGGCATGTCCGGCTCTGCCGTCGCGGATGCTGCCGGGATCGGCAAGATCATCATTGAGATGATGACCAAGGATGGCCGCTACAGCCGTGGTTACGCAGCCGCAATCACGGCAGCGTCGGCGACGATTGGCCCTATTATTCCGCCCTCGATCCCGATGGTTTTGTACGCGCTCGTTTCCAAGGCCTCTATTGGGTCTTTGTTCTTGGCAGGGATTCTGCCGGGCCTGATCATGGGCGTCGTCCTCATGGCGATGAACTACTATCTGGCTGGAAAGCGGAACTTTGCATTGGAAGAACCTGTTCCTCTGCGCGAGTTGCCGGCTAAAACCGCCAACGCGTTCCCGGCACTGCTGATGCCCGCGATCCTGCTGTACGGTATATATGGCGGCGTCACCACTCCGACCGAAGCCGCCGCAGTTGCTGCATTCTACGCTCTGCTACTGGCAGCGTTGTTCTACCGCGCGCTGACCTTCCGTGGCCTTTATCAAGTGTTCGTCGACAGCGCGCGCTCCTCCGCCGCCGTCGGGGTGGTCATTGGGGGTGCGTTCATTCTGAACTTCATCGTCATTCAGGAACAGATTCCACAGTCGATCTCGGCACTGCTGGAGGGTTCGGATGTTAGCCCGATTGTATTCCTGATCCTCGTAAACCTGCTGATCCTCGCGCTGGGATGCGTTTTAGACGCGACAACGATCATTCTTGTTATCGTGCCCCTCTTCATTCCAACCTGCGAAGCGCTTGGGATTGATCTGGTGCATTTCGGAGTGCTGGTCGTCGTGAACTCGATGATCGGTCTGATCACGCCGCCCTATGGCATTCTGCTCTTCGTTATCAACGCCGTGACGGACATTCCGCTGCGCGAAATCATCTCGGAAATCTGGGCCTTCCTCGCGGTTCTCATCTTCGCCCTGGTGATCATGATGCTGATGCCGGATCTGGTCCTGTGGTTGCCGCGTATGTTTGGATATCAGGGATAATGTGCCTCTCGGTTTCGACAACGTCGATCCCCGGTGATCTGGCCGAAAAACTGAGTGCAATCGCCGACGCGGGGTTCGGAGGTGTCGAGTTACACGAACCGGATTTGACCGCTTTTGACGGACCGCCATCGCAAATTCGGAACATTGCATCAGATCTCGGCCTTAAGATTTGCCTGCTGCAGCCCTTCCATAACCTTGAAGGCCAGTCCGGCGGTGGACGGGAGCGCGCCTTTGATCGACTGAAGCGCAAACTCGACCTGATGAGCGAGCTGGGAACGGAATTGCTGCTTATCGGGTCTGCCTTCGAGGTCGATGTCGCTGCGACCGAAGAACAGGTAATCGCAGATCTTGGCGAGGCGGCCCAAATCGCTAAAGAAATGGGGATGCGTCTGGCCTATATGGGCTTGCCATGGTCGGATCTTATTCACTCGGATGAACAGGCGTTAGGCGTCGTTGATGCTGTCGACAGCCCTAATCTGGGGTTGGCTTTGAATTCCTTCTTCTCGCTTGCCGACGGATCCAAACCAGCCCGCCTTCGGGACATTCCCGGAGAGCGGCTGTTCCATGTGCAACTGTCCGATGCACCCCGGCTTGAGATGGATATACGTCGGCTCAAGCGGCACTTTGGGCTTCTGCCGGGGCTTGGGTCGTTGAACCTTGCGGGCTTCGTTCGCGTGTTGTCCCGCGCCGGATACAAAGGGCCTTGGTCGGTTGCACGCGTCAACGAAGCAGCTCCTCAACCCGGTGGCCGAACACTGGCCCGAGACAGCTACAGGTCGCTGGTGAACCTGTTAGATGAGGTTTCCCGGACCGAGCCGGGAACCGATTTCGGCATCCCGGACTTGCCTGAACGCGTCTATGCGTCAGGCTTTGAGTTCGTTGAATTTACAGCCGACGAAACAAGCGGCGCGCAGCTGGCAGATATGCTGTCAGCAATGTGTTTTCGAATGGAGCGAAAGCATGTGAGCAAGTCCGTCGAGTTGTGGCGGCAGGGCGCGATAAACATCGTTGTGAATACCGAAAAGGAAGGTTTTGCCCATTCGGCGTTCCTGGGTCACGGCCCCTCGGTTTGTGACATGGGGTTGCGTGTCAAAGATGCGGATAAGACTGTTCAGCGGGCGACCGCGTTGGGCGCGCCGAATTTCTCACAGCCGGTGGGAACAGGGGAACTGGATATTCCGGCCATTAGGGGCGTCGGTGGCAACGTCGTTCATTTTATCGATGAGAAATCCGATCTGCATCGGGTGTGGGATATCGAGTTCGAGCCTGTTGCGAAAACCAAAGCGACCCAGCCTGCCGGTCTGCGCCGCATCGACCATCTGGCACAGACGATGCGTAACGATGAGATGCAAAGCTGGCTGCTCTATTACATTTCGACTTTTGAGATGGCAAAAGCCCCGATCGTGAACGTTGCCGACCCGTTGGGTGTTGTGCAAAGCCAAGCCATCGAAAGCCCCGAAGGCGAAGTGCGTTTAAACCTGAATGGTGCAGTTGGGCGTCGAACACTGGCGGCTTCATTCCTTGAAGACGGTTTTGGTGCCGGTGTTCAGCACGTCGCCTTCCAGTCGGACGACATATTTGAAACCTCAGCCCAATTGCGGAAGTCCGGTTTTCCCAGCCTGTCCATCCCAGAAAACTACTACGCTGATCTGCAAGCGACATTCGGGTTAAGTGAAGACCTGATCGCCCAAATGCGCAGGGATAACATACTCTACGATCAGGCGGCGGGTGCCGAGTATTTTCAGATCTACAGTCGTCCTATCTTTAACGGCTTTTTCTTTGAAATTGTTGAGCGCCGAACTGGTTACGCCGGCTATGGCGCGCGTAACGCTGCGTTTCGATTAGCGGCTCAAACGCGACACCACGTGGCGGAAGGAACAACCTAATATGAAGGCCGCACTAATCGGACAAGGGATTTCTGGCTCCATGACGCCTGAGATGCACGAGGCGGAGGGCCGGGCGCAGGGTATCGATCTGAGCTACGGTAGGATCGACACTGTAAAAGAGCCATTTCGTGGAATGTCGGTCGCTGATTTACTGCGCTATTCCGTTGAATTAGGCTGTGCGGCGGTCAACGTGACACACCCCTACAAAGCATCGGTCATTGATCATCTTGATGAGCTTTCCAAGACTGCTGAGGAGCTTCAAGCTGTCAACGCGGTGGTTTTTTGTGACGACCGAATGGTTGGCCACAACACCGACTACATAGGTTTCCACAGTGCCTTCGGAGATTTTTTGGGATCATCGAAGACTGAAACGGTTCTCATGTTTGGTGCTGGTGGCGCGGGCAGTGCAGTCTCTTTGGCTTTGCTTGATTCAGGTGTTCGAGATCTGGAGATCATCGATCCTGACTTCCACCGAGCGCAGGCGCTGGTCAGTCGACTAAAGGTCTTGCGCCCTTATGCAAGGCTTCAGGGTTCCCCCTCGATTTCGTTGGATCGGGTCAAATTTGTGGACGGAGTGGTCAACGCAACACCGCTGGGGATGGACAAGTACCCCGGGTCGGTAATTGATCCATCATTGTTGCGGCCGGGTGCTTGGGTGGCAGATATCGTATATTTCCCGCTCGAGACACATCTTCTGAGCAGCGCCCGCACAATCGGGTTAAAAGTGATGAATGGGGCTGGAATGGCAGTTCATCAGGCTGCAGCGTCTTTTGAAATCTTCACCGGCTGCACCGCCTCAATCAGTCGTCTTCAAAACGTTTTCGATTCACTTCGTCAGCAGCGCATGCGCGAGTTTAGAGGTGCAACGGTATGACAAACGACGAGCAAGCTATCCGCCAATGGTGGCGCACATCTATCATCGACATGAAGCCCGGCCAGATCGCGTTTCGCGGCAACGCAATAGAGGACCTGATCGGGAACGTATCTTTCCCGCAGATGATCTGGCTGATGGTGCGGGGCGACTTGCCCAGCGACGCGCAAGCGCGCCTTTTCGAAGCTGCTTTGGTCGCAGGCGTGGATCACGGCCCACAGGCTCCCTCAATCGCGGCTGCGCGTATGGCTGCCACCTGCGGGGTAGGTCTCAATAATGCGATGGCGACTGCGGTGAACATGCTGGGCGACGTGCACGGCGGGGCAGGAGAGCAGTGTGCAGAGCTGTACAATGATACCGCAGTCCGCATGGATGCGGGAGCTTCGCTGAATGACGCTGTTCGGGATGGCTTGGGCAATTGGCGCGAGACCTACGGCAAGATCGTATCGGGCTTTGGTCACAGGTTTCACAAGCCTGTCGATCCACGCGCACCACGATTGATGCAACTTGTTCGTGATGCGGCGGCAGAAGGCACAGTTTCTGGCCGGTTTGCCGATATCGGAGAAGAGGTTCAGGCCGAACTCGGTCGTCAACGCGGCGGTCGGCCAATTGCCATGAATATCGACGGCGCGACAGCCGTGATCTTCTGCGAACTTGGCTTTCCTGCGCCCTTGTCGCGCGGATTGTTCTGCCTGTCCCGCTCGGTCGGGATACTCGCTCACGCCTGGGAGCAGATGGGGCAGGGCGGTCGCAACAAAGGGCCGATGCCTCCGAATTATTTACCCCTCTACGAAGACAGGAATGATGACACGTGAGACATCGAAATCCTTCCGGGTCGGCCTTATCGGCTGTGGTCGTATCAGTGATATCTATCTAAAAACACTATCCAAATTCTCAAACGTTGAGGTCGTGGCTTGCGCAAGCCTTGATCCTTCGGAAAGCCGCGCCAAGGCGGATCAATACGGCATCGCCAAGGCCTGCACGCCAGATGAAGTGTTTGACGATCCGACGATTGACTGCGTTCTGAATCTGACAATTCCGGCGGCGCATGCCGAAATCAGCCTGCGCGCGTTGGAGGCGGGCAAGCACGTCTATTCCGAGAAGCCGCTGGTTATGAATCGAACGGATGGTAAAGCGATCCTGCACATGGCCTCTGAAAATGGGTTACTGGTCGGTTGCGCACCCGACACATTTCTGGGCGGTCGCTGGCAGACCGTTCGGCGCTTGATCGACGAGGGTGCCATTGGCAAACCGACAGGGGTTTTTGCCCATGTCGGGACCCACGGGACGGAGCGCCACCATCCCAACCCGGATTTCTACTACCAGGCCGGTGGCGGGCCCTTGCTGGACCTTGGGCCATACTACCTGACCGCAATGATTTGCTGCCTTGGTCCCGTTGACCGGGTCGCCGGAATGGCGCGATGCACTTTCGACAAAAGGATGATCGAAAACGGCCCTCGCAACGGCGAATGGATGGACGTCGAGGTCGACACGCACTCCCTAAGCCTGCTGCAGTTCTCCTCCGGAGCTATAGGGTCGATGACCATGAGCTTCGACGTCTGGGACAGCGAAACTCCGCGGTTCGAGATCTACGGTGAAAACGGCACCATCAGCATCCCAGACCCAGACCCGGTTCATGGTGCCAATATCTTTCAAGGGGATGTCTGGCTGAAAACGCGGGAGACCTCGCGCTGGTCTCATCAGCCTCGTCCAACCGGTCGCGAAGACTGGCAGGCGGTCGAAAACAAACACGGGATCAATGAAGACAGCCGTGGGCTCGGCCTTTTGGATCTGGCCCTGGCGGCACAAGAAGGACGCCAACCCCGTGCAAGTGGAGCGCTTGCCTACCACGTTTTCGAGGTCATGGACGCGATTGAACGGGCACCGAAATTTGGCGCCTATCAGACGATAGAAAGCCGTTGCGCGGCTCCGGAGCCTTTGCCGGTCGATTTCCTTAACGATGAGAGGAAGGAGTTGGCGCATGCCGATTGAGACACTCGACTTTGCCCAGCCATTCTTTCGTGTCCAGCACATCACCGATGAAGACAGAATATCTGTCGAGGGTCGCGCAATTGTTCTGAACGTAGGGGAGCGAGACCTTTCGGTCGTGGATCAGAACGTTGCACCGCTTTCGTCTGTCATCGTGCAAGACAGCACGCTTAACAGCGTAGAACGCGCAGTCATTGTCTACGGTTTCGACGCCCATGGTGATGACAATGAGCTGTTCGCATGGGTGAAAGATACATGGCCATCCGCTTTTGATATCCGCCAAGAGGAGCGTCTGCGTGGCGTTAGCCACTACATGTCACCAAAGGTCTTCGTGGGTAACGTCGGACTGACCATGTACCATTCCGGCTCGGTCCCACTGAATGTTGGATTGCACAAGGATCATCCGTTCTGCCCGGTTCCGGGGTTCCGCGAAGTGCACACGCAAATCGTTGGCTTCGGTAAAATGCAGCAATGCCGAGAGCGGGACGTTGAGACGCTTTATCTAGAAGAATTCATGGCTCCGGGCACGACACACAAGCCTATGTATGACGCCAAAGGCAATTATCCCTGGCATCAATACGAGACGATTACCCCCAGCATCTTCATGGCGGTGGAAATGCTGCCGGAAGGCGTACGGGCCCCGGAAATGGAGGTTCAGAATGGCTGAGAGACTTCTACCCGAAGACCTGAACTTTGACGGTCCTTTCCCCCGGTTGTCCCGCCGTTTGCGGCTGGGCGTTGTTGGCGGCGGACGGATCTCTGTCACGCAGGCAACGGCCGCGCGGATGACCGACCAGTGGGAGGTCGCCGCAGGCGCGCTCAGTTCAGATGCCGAGCGCAGCAAGGCGCGCGGGGCCGAGTGGTTCCTGCCTGCCGACCGGTCCTACGCATCGTTCGAGGAGATGGCACAGGCCGAAGCGGAGCGCCCGGATGGCGTGGATGCCGTGATGATCACCACCCCGAACCACGTTCATTTTGAAGCTTCCAAAGCGTTTCTGGAGGCAGGCATTGATGTACTGTGCGACAAGCCCCTGACCAACGAAGTTGCCGAGGCCGAGGGGCTTGAGGAGATCACCGCGCGTACGGGACAAATCTTTGCTGTCGGCTATGCGATGTCGTGTTTTCCAGTAATCCGTCAGGCCAAACAAATCGTGGCGGAAGGCGGCCTCGGTAAAATCAACCAAATCCACGTCGAGTTCATGCAAGACTGGATGACGCCCGATGATGTGGCTGATGCGCCTCATGTAAAGTGGAGGCTGGACCCCAAGATTTCTGGCCCGACCAGTTGTGTCGGCGATATCGGCACCCATGCCGCGCATCTCGCCAGCTTTGTCTCGGGCCTGCCCTTGACCGACCTACGGTCCGAATTTCATGTCTGCGGCGCGCCCAAGCCTTTGGAAGACACGGTGTTCATGTTCACCCGCTATCAAAACGAGGTTCCGGGAACCCTGATGGCGACACGCCTTGCCCCAGGAAACCGGGGTGGGTTGCGGTTGCGGATCTTCGGGAGCAAAGGAGGGCTCGAGTGGGATCTGGAGAATTCGGAGCGCCTGAAGTTCAATCGGTTCGGTGAGCCGGATCGTATCATCAGCCGAGGTCACGGGCACGGCATCGGCCGCGGTGCGGAACGTCTGATCCGTACCGCGCGTGGCTTCCCCGAAGGGATTATCGAAGCCTGGGCCAACCTCTATACGGAATTTGCCATGGCCGTGGCCGCGCGTTGGGATGGCGTTACCGTTCCGGCCGATTGGCTTGCTTACCCCAGTGTCGAACAAGGCGCAGACGGTGTCCGATTCATTGATGCCTCTGTGCGCTCTCACCAGTCCGGAGGTGACTGGGTCACCATCTAATGCTCTGCCAGCATAAAGGTTAAACACGCCCGGGCTATTGCTCGGGCGTTTCTATTTTCTGCTCAGTATTAAAAGTTGATATTTTAAAAAATATCAGATATTTTTTACTACGTGTGATGAATTTAAGATTCGCAGACACGTGGAGCTGTCGTTCATGGTGAAACCCGAAGAGGCTGGCGCAAGCCCCTCTCTTTATTCCTTGGCGCATCTGACGCTGATTGGCTGTACGCCGCCCGAGTTGGTCTATATCGCCGCGCGGGCCGGTTACGATGCCGTCAGCCCTCGGTTCATTCCGATGCATGTGCCCGGTGAATTCACTCAGTCTCCAATCGACAAGGCGCAGGTTCAGGCCACCAAAACGGCTCTCTCAACCACAGGCTTGAAAGTCCTTGATGTCGAGCTTGCGCGCATCACCGAAGATGTCGATCCGCGCAGTTTTGAGCCTTCGTTGGAGGTGGGCGGGGAGCTGGGCGCCAAACGCATGATCATGAGCGCGTGGACAAACACCCGCGATGATCGTGACTTCCTGATCGACGTCTATTCTGAAACCTGCGAACTGGCGGCGCCCTACGGGCTGACAGTGGACTTGGAATTCCCAAGCTTCTCTCGCTTGCGCACTCTGGATGAGGCTCTGGATATTGTCCGCGCCTCTGATCAACCGAATGGCGGTATTCTGGTCGATACGCTTTATCTGCACCTCAGTCGCGTTGATCTCGGAGAGCTTCTGCACGTCCCCTCGGAGTTGTTTCACTTCCTGCATATCTCCGATTGCCTACCCGGGATCGCCGATACGCGAGAGGGCATGATCCAACTGGCCCGCGATGCGCGGCTCTATCCCGGCGAAGGCTGGATTGACTTCACTGGCATCATCGAACGGATGCCGCCCGTCGACTACTCCATTGAATTACCCAACCAAAGCCGCGTTGCCGAGTTGGGATATGAAGAACACGCGCGTCGCTGTCTCAGCCACGCCAAGCGAACATTCGGCGAGGCGCGGTCACAGCGTCGTGTGCCCGATGCTGCAATTCTAAAACACCAAGAGGATCATCATGGGCAAAGAGCTCACTGAAAACGACCGCAACATTGCGGCCGATATGCTGGCACGCGCCCGCGCTGCTATGGCCGAGATCGAGGATTGGGATCAGGACAGGCTGGACCGCCTGTCTCAGGCAATTGCGTGGTATGCTGGTAACGAGAAGACCTTCACGCGTCTGGCCCAGCAGGGCGTGGACGAAAGCGGTATCGGAGATCGCGAAGGGCGCCCTGCGAAGCGATTTAAGATTCACATGGTGCTGCGTGATGTTCTGCGCACGCCCTCGACGGGGATCGTCGAAGTCGACGAAGAAAAGGGGCTCGTGAAATACGCCAAACCTGCTGGTGTGATCGCATCCTTGATTCCCATGACCAACCCTGCGATGACGCCACCGGTGACCGGCGTGTCTGCCGCGAACGCCCGGAATGCGGTCATCTTCAGCCCGCACCCGCGAACCGCCCATACCACCTTTGAAATGGTCGAAGTCATGCGTGCAGCTTGTCGTGCTGCCGGTGCCCCTGAGGACTTGTTTCAGTCCATTCGCAAACCGTCGATCCCATTGACGCAACACCTGATGGAGATCTGCGACCTGACTTTGGCGACGGGAGGCAAGCCCATGGTCAAAGCAGCGTACAGTTCAGGGCGCCCGGCCTATGGTGTCGGCGCGGGCAATTCGTCCATCGTCATCGATGAAACCGCCGATCTGGACATCGCCGCGCAGAACACTCGCATTTCAAAGACCTCCGACTTTGGGTCGGGCTGCTCGGCCGACGGCAACATCATCATCCAGCGCTCAGTCTACGACGATATGGTCAAGGCGCTTCAAGCCGAGGGCGGCTACCTGTGTTCGGATGAAGAGAAGGCCATGCTCGAAGCGGCCATGTGGGATGAAAAGGGAAACCGTACGTTTCCAACCATCGCCTGTCCGCCGCAGCAAACGGCCAAGGTCGCCGGTTTTAACATCCCCGAAGATCGCAAGTTTCTGATGGTTGAAAATCAGGGGCAAATCGGCCCGCAGCATAAGTTCTCAAAGGAAAAACTGACCACTCTGATGGCGCTTTATCACTTCGATACATTCGATGACGCGCTGGATACGGTCAGTCAGATCTATAACACGGGCGGCAAAGGCCATTCCTGCGGCATCTACAGCCACAATGACGATCACATCGACCGGTTGGCGCGTTTGGCTCCGGTCAGCCGCATGATGGTGCGACAGCCTCAGTCCAAGGCCAATGCGGGTGCCTGGACCAATGGCATGCCCATGACCAGCAGCCTGGGCTGCGGCATCTGGGGCGGCAACATCACCAACGAAAACGTCACCATGAAACACATGATGAACTACACTTGGGTCAGCCGTCCGATCCCCGAGGATCGCCCCTCGGAGCCGGACTTGTTCGGTGAGTTCTACGGACAGGAGGTCGCGTGATGGACGGAGCGAAATTGGAAGGCAAAACCGTTGCTGAGCACATCGTCGATTTTCTTGAGCGTCGTGAGGTCAAACACGTGTTCGGTCTATGCGGCCACACGAATATAGCGGTTCTGGCCGCGTTGGCGGAAAGCCCCATCGATTTCGTCACCGTACGACACGAACAAATCGCCAGCCACGCGGCGGACGCCTATGCCCGCGTGACGGGCAAGGCCTCGGTGGTGCTGTCCCACCTCTCCCCGGGACTGACCAATTGCGCCACCGGGGTCGCCAACGCGGCCTTGGACTGTATCCCGATGGTGGTGATCGCGGGCGATATTCCCACGCACTACTACGGCAAACATCCACATCAGGAAGTGAACCTCCATGCCGACGCCGCCCAGTGGGAGATCTATCGACCCTTCGTAAAACGCGCCTGGCGGGTCGACCGCGCAGATTTAATGGCCGAGATTCTTGAAAAGGCGTTCCATCTGGCTGAAAGCGGCCAGCCCGGGCCGGTACTGGTCAATGTCCCCATGGACATCTTTTCAGAGGTGATCCCCTCGGACAGTTTCGACCGTATCCGCGAAAACACGCGCGCTCTCAAGAAACCGTCGATTGACGACGAGACAGCGCGAGAGATTGTCGAAGCGTTGGTTAAAGCCGAAAACCCAGTCGCTTATGTCGGTGGCGGTATCCTTTTGGCACAAGCCAGTGAGGAGTTACGCGAGTTCGTTGAACACATGGGGTTGCCAGTCGCGCATTCCCTGATGGGTAAAGGCGCGTTGCGGGACGACCACCCGCTTGTGCTGGGAATGACCGGGTTTTGGGGCACCGAATTGGTCAACCAGTCCTGCTTGAATGCGGACTACATCTTTGCCGTGGGAACACGGTTCAAAGAGGCTGATTGTTCAAGTTGGTACCCTGGCTACACGTTCAACATTCCAGGATCGAAGGTCATTCATATCGACATTGAGCCGCAGGAGATCGGTCGGAACTATCCCACCGAGATCGGAGTCGTCGCGGACGCCAAGGCCGCATTGCGCGTCCTCAACCGGGTCGCCCGCGAGATGTATCCGGACGGTTTCAAGCGCCCCGCTCTGGAACAGAAGATCGCTGGCTTCCGGACGGACTTCAAAGCGCGCAACGTGGAAATGGCGACCTCATCGGCCTTTCCAATGATGCCCGAGCGTATTCTGGCAGATACCCGCAAGGCACTGCCCGAGGATGCCATCATCACCACGGACGTTGGGTGGAACAAGAACGGTGTCGGGCAACAGTTCGACATTTTGACGCCGGGTTCAATCCTGACCCCAGGCGGGTTCGCGACGATGGGTTTCGGTCCTCCGGGTGCGATCGGCGCGAAACTGGCGGCACCTGATCGCGTTGTCCTCAGTCTGGTCGGTGATGGTGGCTTCGGTCAAAACCCGTCGATGCTCGCAACGGCCGTCGAACTCGATCTGGGCATTATCTGGCTGGTTATGAACAACAACGCCTTCGGAACCATAGCAGGTCTGCAAAAGGCGCATTACGGTCTGACCTATGGAACAACGTTCCCCGGATCAGCCGCAGCTCCCGCAAACGGGCCGGGTTATGCAGACATTGCAAGAGCTTATGGCGCGGAAGGGCACAGGCTCAGCGCTGCTGACGAGTTGTTGCCCGCATTAGAAGCTGCAATTGCCAGCGGCAAACCAACTGTCCTTGATGTCCCAATGATTAACAACCCGACGCCAACTACCGGACATTGGAACATCCTCGACATTTATTCGCCGGACAAGGACGTTTCTCACGTCGCGACCTGACGATACTGAGCGCGGTAAGCCGCGCCAGTCTTTTACTTTCAATAGGCCCAAGTCAGCCAACCCTTCTGAGAGCCTGCAATGCCCCAAGAAGATCTAACTGTTTTTATAGCCTTAGCATATCGTTTTGGCTCACGCCTTACCGCCCCGTGGGACGAAGTGGAACGCGTCAACGCTGAATGGCAACGGCAAGCCCGCCCACAATCAAGAAGGCCGCGAACTCAACTCAGCAGGCAAAATAGACAGAAAGAAACTTGAACGCGCGTTATCAGAAGCCAACAAGCTGCTACCGCGTCGTATCGAACTTTTCGAGATGGGTATTCTTGAAGGAGTCGAAGGTGAGGCAAAGTTCACTGATGGCAAAGAGCGCACTTCGGTTGCCATGGAGTTGTTGGCCAGCTTTGACGAGAAGGAGCAGGCGTTCGAGTTCAATCCGGCGACAGCTTCCAAGTATGTCACGGCACTGGATGAAATGATCTCTTATATGCAAGTACACGACGTCAATCCGAACCCAAAGGCACTTGACGCGGTGCGCGGCTTGATTTCAGAGATCGTTGTGTCTCCGACCTAGGAAGACGGCGTGCCGGTCGAGGTGAAAGGCCGTCTTAGTGCCTTGATTTCAAACCGTTCCAAAAAGGTGGGGGGTTTGGTGGTAGCGGAGGAGGGACTTGAACCCCCGACACGCGGATTATGATTCCGCTGCTCTAACCAACTGAGCTACTCCGCCACGAGTGAGAGGCGATTTAAGGGAGGGGTCCGGCAGGGTCAAGAGGGAAATGGCGGTCCGTGGCGGAATCTTTCACTCTTTGGGCTGACCTGCCGATTCCAATCGGGATGAGCGGCAATTATCGGCAATCTTTCGGATGAACGATGCGCAAATTTCCGGGATGGTGATGAGGATCATATGGCCGTGCTTGCCAGTTTCCTCGTAGGTCAGGCCGAATTCTGTCATCGGAGGGCCGTGCTGCGCGGCTGAGAGGATGGCGTCCTGAGTGCCATAAAGAATACCGCCCGGCACTTGTAATTCAGGGTAGCGGCGGCATTGGTCTTCGATGCTGGTATCCACGCCAACCACGTCCTGCGAGGCTGTGATGAAGGCCGATGGGCGCAGCCCCAGGGCACCCCCCGCCCGGTCCAGGAAATCCGCCGGGGCGGGCTCGGGCTCAAAAACGGCGCTCAGAACATGGGGCGCTGTCTTTGCCGCCAGCGGCACGGCGATCGTATTGCCGATCAGGTTGCGTAACCAGGCAGTCCGGATTTCCAGCGGTTTGAAAACCTGTGGCGGCGCGGGCATTTGCTGTGTCAGCGGGGCCAGCAACGCGAGCCCCGCAATCCGGTCGGGATATTCAAGGGCCATCGCCAGCGACACCGCCCCGCCCAGAGAATGCCCGACCAGAATGACGTCGGTGACCGATTTTTGGTCCAGAAACTCCTGTATCATCCGGGCCTGCTCCGGAAGGGTGCCCAACGACGGGTCGTCCCGGGTAGAATACCCGCAGCCGGGGCGATCAAGGGCAATGACGTGGAAATCGTCCGTCAATTCGTCCATCAGCGCATAGGTGTAATGCTGTAGCTGCCCCGACAGACCGTGGATCATCACGATGGTCTGGTTGGTGGGATCTCCACGCTCGACATAGTGGATGCTGCCGCCATCAACCGCGACCACCTGACCCGGTTGAGGCACCCTTTCGAACCCCTTTTTGGTCAGCCGCCGCGTCCAAAGGTTCATGGCCAGCAGAAAGAGGCCCAGTGCGCCCAGCAAGATCAGGATAGTCGTCATCTACAATTCTCCATTCGGCGTGGGCACTGGACGGTATTGTTCCAAACCCGCCTGCGCCATCCTCTTTTCGTACTCCGCCACGGTGCCGGGCCACAGCGTGGTGTTGCGCCCTTGCGCATCCTGATACCACGATGTGCAGCCGCCAGTCTGCCAGACGCTGTCGGTGTGCCGTTCGCGCATCTCGCGTGTGAACTCATCCTGTTTCGCGGCATCCGGCATGATGACCTTCAGCCCTTTTTTCTTCATCTGCGCCAGAACGCGGCCAATGTGTTTCACTTGGGCTTCAATCATCAGAACAACCGAGTTGTGCCCCAGCCCGGTATGCGGCCCCAGCAATATGAAGAAGTTCGGGAAACCGGCGATCGCGGTGCCCAGATTGGCCTGCATTCCGTCGCCCCAAGCTTTGTGCAGTGTAATTTCGTTGACGCCCGAGATGTCCAGTCGTTGCACCACATCCGTGACGTGAAAGCCGGTCCCCCAGATTAGAACGTCAGCCTGAACCGTGCTGCCATCTGTTGCGATGATCTGGTCGGACTCAATGGATGCCACCCCTTGCGGAACCAGGTGGACGTTGTCGCGGGCCAGTGCCGGGTACCAGTCGTTCGAGCTCAGGATACGTTTGCACCCGATCCGATAACCGGGCGTCAGCATCTTCTGCTTGGTAGGATCCGGGATCGCGCCAGTCAGTGATTTACGCCACATTTTCATTGCGAAATTCACCATGCGCGCCTCGCCGCGAAATACTTTGTGGCGGTACTCAAAAATCATGTAGATCAGCTTGCGCCGCAGGCGTGGCAGCAGGGGGACGTGACGGTAGAGGCGACGTACCCATGGTGCAATCGGGCCGTCAGGGCGCGGCAGGACATAAGGCGGGCTGCGCTGGAAAACGGTGACGTCCGCCGCGGATTTGGCGACTTCGGGCACGAACTGAACCGCGGATGCGCCAGTGCCCACAACCGCGACGCGTTTGCCGGCCAATGGGACGTCGTGTTCCCATTCGGCGGAATGAAAGCAAGGGCCGGGAAAGCTCTCGGCGCCGGGGATATCCGGAATGTTCGGCACATGCAGCGCACCAATTGCCGAGACCAGAAAGCTTGCGGTCCAGTGCTGACCTTCATGTGTTTCGACCTGCCAGCTTGTGCCGTCCCATCTGGCAGATTTCAGGCTTTGGTGAAAATGGCACAGATCGTACAGGCCCTCGGCGCGGGCGATCTTCTGCAGATAGGACTGAATCTCGGCTCCGCCCGCATAAGCCCGGCTCCAGTCCGGGTTCGGGTGGGTAGCCATTGAATAGAGATGCGAGGGGATATCACAGGCAACGCCGGGATAAGTATTCTCGCGCCAGGTCCCGCCGATATCGCCTGCTTTTTCAAGGATGGCGATGTCGGCAACGCCGCGCTTTCGCGCCTCCAGCGCCATGGTCAGCCCGGAAAACCCGGCGCCGACGATCAGCATGTCAGTCACGTTTTCCAACGTTTGCCCCTCCGGTGACGGTCCGATTGAAGCCCCGGGCAGAATAGAAGTTTTATCGCGCGTGTGAACAGGGCGACGTTAGGGCAGTGTAACGGCGGGGCACGTTACCGTCGACGGTTGGCTCAGAACTCCAACCGTTCCGTGCGCCCGTGTTCAAACAGCCGGTAGTTCAGAACATCGGCTTCGGGCACGCCGGCTTCCAGCGCAAAGACAAAGGCATGGGTCAGATAGAAGCAGGCCGCGTCCAGGTCGCGAACGGCTTCACGCTCGTCCGCGGCCTGTGTGTAATAGCGGACAAGGTCTACGTGGTCGCCTCGGGAATGTGCATCCAGCAGCAGCCGATCCAGCGTAGCCCGTTGATCTTGTTCTGTCCGATCCTTCACCCGGCCGTTCCTCAGACTGTCCGGCCGTTTTCGATCTGCGTGGCCACCCAGTGGTGGAAGCAATGGGTCGGTCCATCCATCGCCGGGGAAAACCGCCCGCCGTCAAACAGAACGCCGTGCCGACCTTTCTGCATGCCTTCCACGACGAAAACATCCTCTTCAAAAACGGTTTTCCATAGCTGCGCGTTCGAGGCGCGCAACCCGTCATGCTCGGGCGTTTCGGCTTCGCTCTTGGCGTAATACAGCTCGATATGTTCCACTGTGTTCTCCTGATCGACAGGCTCGAGAACGATGGCAAAGCTGTGGTCGCGCTGGACGCCCAACAGCACATTGGGATACAGCGCGACATATTCCGCGCCCTCATCCCACTTGTCGCTCAGGCCGGCAAAATCCTGCAGCGTGGCACCGTCCTGATCTGTCAGTTGACGGTAAACCAGCGTTCCCTGGCCCGAGTAGTGGTTGCGCGCTTCGATATTATAGTGATCTTCCAGACGGGAATAGCTGTTGAGACCGGGATGCACCCACGGCAAATGATAGCTTTCGCAATAGTTCTCGACTGCGAGCTTCCAGTTGGACTTGACCTCAAGCTTGAAGGACGATGTCTCTCCGCCGTGAAAGATAGGCTGTTCAAATTCGCCCCAGCGTTCCATCAGCGGTCCGTGAACCTCTTCGAAATCGGGTGCGTTGCCGCTGACATTGACGAAGATCACGTCACGCCAGACGTAAGACCGAATCCGAACCAGCCCCAGATCGTCCTTGTCGATATCTTCATGCTTGTTCTGTCCCGGCCCCCCCACATGAGGCGTCGCATGCAGCTTGCCTTTCAGGCTGTAGCACCAGCTGTGATAGGGACAGCGGATGGCACCGCCGATTTTTCTGGGCGTATCCACCAGGATCATTCCACGATGCCGGCAGGTGTTCTGAAACACGCCGATCTCGCCGTCGCGGTCGCGCACGATCAACAGGGGCATACCCAGAAAGTCCACTGGTTTGGCGTCTCCTTCCTCGGGGACGTCCTTGCCAAACCCGATACCAGACCAATTCGAAAACAGGACCGACTGTTTTTCTTCGGCAAAAACCACCGGGTCGATATAATGTTCGTTCGGCAGGCCGTTTGCGATATTCACATCGTTCAGAACGGATGACAGAACACTATGCTTGTTCATCGGGCTCTCCTGACTCTTGGCTGGATGCATTTCAATCGTTTTGACGGAACCGCTGCCCCCGCTTCAATATCAGAAATCCTCATCACAGCTTGACCTGATCTAATCCGAATTCTGACGCACTTCCTGAATGATCCAGTTCTTGAGCGCGCGTGCATTCTCGGTCAGTTCCTCTTCCGGCCGGCCGACCAGGTAGAACTGGTTGGGGGCCGTCAGGCGATGCGGGCCGATCGGAACCAGTTTCCCGGATTGCAACATAGGCCTGATCAGGCGTTGCCATCCAAGCGCCAGTCCTGCGCCCTTGCGCGCAAGCTGCAAGGCCACCGAGTAGCTGTTGACGCGTGTTTCCACCGGGATGTTTCCTGAATACCCCAGAATTTGAAACCAGTCCGGCCATGTCGTCCAGGTCTGATCCTCTGAATCCAGATGAATAAGCCGCTGGGCGGCCAATTGTTCCAAATCCGCCCCCGCAAGTCTTTCGGCCGTGTCCGGGCTGCCGACCGCGATCAGCTGATCTCGGTACAGCGGGGTATGCGACAGCGTAGGGTCATTGTCCTTGCCGTATCGGATGAAGAAATCAATCTCGGGCCGGTTCCTGAAAGGACGATCCTGCGAGATCTGATCGACATTGACTTCAGGCGTTTCCCGCCAGAACCGGATGATGGAGGGTGACAGCCACAATGCGGCGACGGCCGTTGTCGATCCGACGGTCACCTTGCCGCCCGACGTGCGGTCGCGGATCGTCGCCAGCGTTTTTGAGATGCGCCCGAAGGACGTGGACAATGCCTCGTACAATGCCCTTCCGTCCTCGGTCAGGTCCACACCGCGATGCTTGCGTTGAAAAAGCGCTGTATCCAGATCGCCTTCCAGCGCCTTGATCTGATGGCTGACTGCGCCGGGTGTGACTGACAATTCCTCGGCGGCGTTCTTGAAGCTCAGATGCCGTGCTGCTGCCTCGAAGGCGGAAAGGGTGGTCAAAGGCGGCAGTTTATAATGGCGTCTGGACATGCGTAATCAGTACTCGGTTTAGGATCATTCAAGTGAATAATGGAATTTTCTCGGTTGTAGAACTGATTTTGTTAAACAATAGATGCATCTGTCAGTCACAAATGGCGGCTGGGGTCGGCAATGGGTCGGATAGTGTCGGTAAACGCCGAATACGACCGAAATCGACCTTGTATGCAGACGAACCAATGAGGGTCGAGTACAATGGGCTGCAAAAAACGCCGTTGAACAGGTCCGCAGACAGTTTCGGGTTCCGTGCCAATTCTGGGCGTCACCCGTATGAAAAAAAACTGGAAGGCCAGGGCGCAGCACGTGTTTTCGGACCAGGTTGCGCTGAAATCTGTGCGTATGGGAGCGCGCGTTGGCACTTCCCGGGGTTGAAAGGGTTTCATGTGTACCCCGGCCGCATGCCCGGTCGTCAGCTACATCAGGACGTCGGCGCGAAGGCGCATACGCAACCACGTAGACCCCCAAAATAATGACATCGCCATGGAGGAGAGAATATGTCAGTACCCGAACCGTTCACGGATCTCGAGATAGAAACGGCGGATGCCGGTTTCTACGAGAACTACAGCGTCCCGATCGCCCTGATCAGCAAAGGGATCATGGTCGCGCTCGTACTTTGGGCGCTGGTGTTCCCGGCCAATGCGAACAGCACGCTCGGCAGCTGGAACGGCAGGCTGCTTGAAGTATTCAACAGCTTCTACGTTATCATCGTCGGGCTGTTCTTCTTCTTCCTTGCCATCGTTGCGATCCTGCCATCCACCGGCCGGCGGATCATGGGCACACCGGGTGAGAAGCCCGAATTCTCGAATTTCTCGTGGTTCTCGATGATGTTCGGCGCGGGTCTGGGTGTTGGCCTGATGGTGTTTGCCACCGCCGAACCTCTGGGCCTATGGGGCTCGAACCCAGTTGTGGTCTCGGGCGCGGTCGAGGGCAACTCGCCTGAGGCGTTGCAATCCGCATATCGCTTCACATACCTGCACTACGGCTTCCACGCCTGGGCAATCTACGTGGTAACCGGGCTGTCGCTGGCGTATTACGCCTATACGCGCAACATGCCCCTGACGATCCGCTCGGCGCTGACGCCTCTGTTTGGCCGCCTGATGAACGGGTTTCTGGGCCACACCGTGGACGTTCTGGGTGTTGTGGCGACTATTCTGGGTGTCTCGGTCACCATCGGCTACGGCGTCAGCCAGTTCATCGACGGTCTTTATGCCATCACCGGCATGCAGTGGATCATGGATATGGGCGGCGAGGTGCCGACCCCCAGCAAAGTCGGTCTGATTTCGGGCCTGGTCGTCATCATGGGCCTGTCGATCATTTCGGCGGTTTCCGGTGTTGGCCGGGGCGTCAAGTACCTGTCGAACCTGAACCTTGTGCTGTCGATCATCCTGCTGGGCACGTTCATCGTCTTCGGCTCGTTTGTCTTCGCCATGACCACCTACGGCTCGGCGATGGTGGACTACATCCTGCACTTCCTGTCGCTCAGCTTTAATGCCTATGGCCCGCTGTCGGCCGAAGCTTTTGCAGCAGCTCTGCCCGCCGAGGCGCAGGCGCATGCGGCTGACCTGATGGGCGGCGCAACCAATGCCTGGGGCAGCTTTGACGGCTTCAAGGGCGGTCTGGAAGGTGCAGCCGCCGAATTGGACGAAGCCACCCTGACCGCGGCTTATGCAGCAGGCGAGCAGGGCCGTCAGTTCGGCTGGCAGGCAGGCTGGACCACATTCTACTGGGCCTGGTGGATCGCGTTCTCGCCCTTCGTGGGCCTGTTCCTGGCGCGCATCTCAAAGGGTCGCAGCGTGCGCGAGTTCATCCTGGGTTGCGTCTTCGCACCGGCACTTGTCTGCTTTGCATGGATGACCGTTCTGGGCGGCACCGCGATCGATCTGGAACTGGCAGGCGCGGCGGAAGGCGCGATCATCGGGGCGTCGAATACGAACAAACTGTTCGTGACACTGTCCTACATGATCGACGGCGGGCTGCTGTCCATGCTGAACGTCATGTGCGTGATCCTGATCATGACCTTCCTGGTGACCTCTGCGGACTCGGGCATTCTGGTAATGAACACCATCATGTCCGGCGGCAGCCAGGAAACCGGTATCAAGCACCGCATCATCTGGGGTGTGATCCTGACGGCCGTGATCGGCGCACTGGTCCTCGCTGCGGGTGAAAACAACCCAATGGATGCGCTGCGCAATGCGATGATTATCGGTGCACTGCCCTTTACCATGGTGATGGGCCTGATGTGCATCGCGCTGGGCAAGGCGTTGTTCCGCGACGGACAGCGTGAAAAGCACGGTGTCTCTACCCAAGCCGCCGAATAATCGGATAGCGAAAGACAAGATCAGGCGCCGCCCCGACAGGGGCGGCGCTTTTGGTTTTGAAACGGTGTCGGTTCCTGCAAACAGATTTCGGAATCAGTGAGGTGCGCGACCTGCGAATCCCCCATTCTGTCTAACAAGATTGGAGGATTGCCCCATGAACATTCGTACCGCAACGCGCTCGGGCGGACGCTCGGCCCGCCGCGCCAAGCGAACCGCGCCAAACTTTGAGATGTTGCCCGGACTGACCCGGGGCATCCCGCTATGCGAGGTGATGGACGGCGCCCAGGTTGAGCGCATCGACAACGCCTCGATGGACATTCTGGAAAATGTCGGCGTGCAGTTCCGCGACCCCATTGCGCTGGAAGACTGGAAAAAGGCCGGTGCCAGGGTCGAGGGAGAGCTGGTCTATCTGGATCGCGGATTGGTTCGTGAACTGATTGCCACAATCCCTTCGGATTTCACCTATCACGCCCGCAACCCGCAAAAGAACGTGCGGCTGGGTGGCCGGCATTCGATCTTCGTGCCGATGACCGGCGCGCCGTTCCTGCGTGATCTCGACGACGTGCGCCGCAATCCGACGCTGGACGATCTGGCCATGTTCCACAAGCTGAGCCACATGATGCCGGCGCTGCATTCGTCGGCCCATCATATCGTGGAACCCTACGATCACCCGATCAGTCAGCGCCACCTGCGCATCACCTATTCTTCGATGAAACATTCGGACAAGACGTTCATGGGCATGACCACCAGCCCCAAGAACGCCGAGGACGTGATGGACATGTGCGCAATCCTGTTCGGGGAAGAGTTCCTTGAGGATCACCCCGTCACCACCGGCAACTGCAACGGCAACTCGCCATTGGTCTGGGACGAAACCATGCTGGGCGCGATGCGTGCCTTCTGCCGCCGCAAGCAGCCGGTACTGTGCTCGCCCTTCGTGTTGGGCGGTGCCAACACGCCCGCCAGCGTACCCGCAACCGTCGCGCAGCTGAACGCCGAGGCGCTGAGCGCGCTGGCCTACACACAGGTGATCCGCAGGGGCGCGCCCGCGATTTACGGCCACTACCTGTCAACCGTGTCGATGAAATCCGGCGCACCGATGGCGGGCACGCCCGAAATCAGTCTGATGAATTTCATGATCGGTCAGATGGCGCGGTACTACGACGTGCCGTGGCGTACCTCAAACACGCTTGGCGGGGCCAAGACCTTCGATGCGCAGGCCGGTTACGAATCTGCCACGACCCTGCAGGCTGTGATCCATGCCGGGGCCAATTACATCTGGCACTCGGCAGGCTGGAACGAGGCCGGGATGCACTGTTCGGTCGCCAAGTTCATCGTGGATGCTGAACAATGCGCCATGGCCTATCGCATGGCCGAAGGTCCGAAATGGCACGATTTCGATCAGGCTCTTGCCGCGGTGCCGGATGTGGGGCCGGGCGGTCACTATCTGGGTCATCCGCACACACAGGACAATTTTCAGACCGCGTTCTTCATGCCCGAAATGTTCGACAACAATTCGATCGAGCAATGGACGGCTGAGGGCGAGGTTGAGATCACCGAACGCGCTCTGAACCACGCCCGCAAGCTGCTGGCCGAGTATCAGGAGCCCACGCTGGATCTGGCCAAGAACGAGGAACTGCTGGATTACATCGCGCGCCGCGAACGGGAAATACCTGCAGCGGACGAACTGAACCAGACGTATTGATCATCTCTCCCCCCACTGGCCCGCCGGGAATCGGCGGGTCTTTTTTTGATCGGGAAATTGAAATGGAAATGAATGGAAGAAAGGCGCTGGTTACTGGCGCTGCCGGAGGGATCGGCGCAGCAATTGTCCGCCAATTGCGGCAGGCCGGCGCGCATGTTGCCGTGGCGGACAGATCAGTTGACGGGATCGAGGCCGAAGCGCACCTGCCCGGTGATCTCAGGGACGCTTCGTACAGCGACGCGCTTCCCCAAGCGGCCGCGGACCTTCTGGGCGCGCTGGACATCGTGATCAACAATGCGGGCGTGATAACGCGGGGCACCGTCACCGAAACCACGAATGATGACTGGTCACTGTCCCTGGGTGTCAATGTCGAAGCACCGTTCAGAATCTGTCGGGCCGCGATTCCGATCCTGGCCCAATCGGGGGGCGGGGCAATCGTCAATACGGCATCGTGCTGGGGCTTGCGGCCGGGGCCAAACCATGCGGTTTATTGTATGACCAAGGCGGCCATCGCCTCGCTGACGCAGTGCATGGGAATGGACCACGCGCATCAGGGCATTCGCATCAACGCGGTGTGCCCGAATGAAGTGAACACGCCCATGCTGAGGTCCGGTTTTGCAAAACGCGGGTTCGATCCGGATACTGCCGTGGCCGAATTGGGTGCAACTGTCCCCCTGGGACGGATTGCCGAGCCTGATGACATCGCAGATGTCGTCCTGTTTCTTGTCTCGGACGCGGCGCGTTATGTCTGCGGCACATTGGTTGAGGTCAACGGAGGTAAGCCAGTCACATGAACCGATTCCAAGGCAAGGTTGCCCTCGTCACAGGCGGCCGCAGCGGTATCGGCCGTGCCATCGCGGTCAGGCTGCAGCAAGAAGGCGCGCGCGTCTTCACGGCCCAGCGTGGGGCGGACACAGAATTTGAAGGCATCGCTGCGGATTTCACCAGACCTGACAGCCCGGCGCAGGTGATCAATGAACTGATTGCGAAGGCCGGGCGCCTTGATGTTTTGGTCAACAATGCAGGGATGATGCAGGAAGCCTCGGTCGAGGACATGAGCCTGGACGACTGGCAGCGGACCCTGACGGTCAACCTGACGGCACCGTTTCACATGATCAAGGCCGCCTTGTCGCACCTTCGAAAAACGCACGGCAACATCGTCAACACCGGCTCGATCGAAGGTCTGGGCAGCAACCCCGGACATGCGGCCTATGGGGCGTCCAAGGCCGGACTGCACGGGCTGACCCGCGCGGTCGCGGTCGATCACGGGCCCGAGGGCATCCGGTGCAACGCAGTCGCGCCGGGTTGGATCGACACGGACCTGAACGAGGATTTCATCGCCTCGATGCCGGATCCCGAAGCATTTCGCCGGAATATCGGGCGCATCCACCCCGTGTCCAGAACCGGAGCACCGGAAGAGGTTGCGGCCCTTGTCGCATTTCTGGCATCAGATGACGCGGCTTTTGTCACCGGACAGGTCTATACCATCGACGGCGGACGCATGGCAAAGCTCAGCCTGCCGGGATAGGGCAGATCATTCCTTGCCTGACCGCCATTCCTTCCACATCAGGTAGGTGTTGGCGCCCAGCGAGGCGAAGGGTTCGGGCGGCAGGCGCGGAAGCTCCGGTTGGGCCAGAAAATGACTGGCAATGTCCGACCCGCCCTGCAGGATCAGCTCGGCAATGCCCATTCCCTGCAATGTCCCGCGGGCAATGCCCAGCCCGTTTTGGCAACAGGCGGAATAAACCCCGTCGTCCAGTTCGCCAAAAGCGGCCGCGCCATTGCGGCTGAGGCACAGCATTCCGGCCCAGCGGTGTTCCATTTTTACGTCCGGCAAATGCGGAAATCTCTCGCGGAACTTGCGGTCATGCACCCAGCCCGCATTGCGCAGGCGCATGTTTGTGGTCTCGATCGAAGGATGAAAGCTGGAACAGGTCCGGATCAGGATCCGGTCGCCATAACTGCCCGAGATGCGCCGCACGGATGTTCCCATCGGATCTGCCGGTGTCACCGACCAGCGAGATTGCCCACCCAGCGTTTTGATCTGAGCGTCGGTCAGAGGCGCTGACAGTGACGCGTAAAGGCAAATATGCATCAGCCGACTTTGGTAGAACCCAAAGCTTTCGACATGCCCATTGTTGGCCAGCACAATCCGTCCGGTCGTCACCCGGGCTTTTGGGGTCGTGACAACCCAGCCGTTTCCCTGTTTTTCGAAGCCTGAAACCGGTGAGTTTTCGAACACATCAACTTGTCCGGCCAGATGTGCTGACAATGCCCGGATATAGGCTGCGGGCTGGACCATGACAGTCCCCGGCGCAAACAGGCCCGAGGTGTAATGTGGACTGCCCGTGAGTTCCTGCATCTGTTGCTGATCGTAAAGGGTGCAGGGTTCGCCCAGCCGTTCCAGATGCGCGGCATATTCGCGGTTGTGCAGATCGCCTGACGGGGTGGCAGCGGCGTTGAATTTGCCGCAGGGATCGAACACTTCATCGGACAGGACACAGTCCTCGGCCACCTGCCGCGCAAAAGCGATGGCCTTTCGGTTCAGCGCGATGGTGGCCCTGTCGGCCTCAAGCCCGTCGCCCGCGTAATTGTCCGAGGCCAGATCATGCGGCAAATCGATCATGAAGCCCGAATTCCGCCCGGCTGACCCTTCCGCGAACCGCCCGGCCTCAAGCACGGCAATCTTCAGGGAAGGATCAAGCTGGTGCAGGCGTCGCGCCGTGCTGAGGCCCGCAAACCCGCCGCCAACGATGGTGATGTCGGCGCTCAGGTCCTGTTGCATCTCAGGAAGCGGTGTCTGAGCGGGCAGAATGGCATTCCACCCCGCCGCGCCGGTTTGGCGCGGCAGCCGTTTTGCTTCGTACCGGCTCAATCCACTGCCTCGTCCGCATCGTCGGCCAGATCGATCCAGATTGTTTTCAACTGGGTGTACTGGTCGTGTGCATGGACCGAGTTGTCGCGGCCACCAAAGCCCGACTGCTTGTATCCCCCGAATGGTGTGGTGATGTCGCCTTCGCCAAAGCTGTTCACCGTGACTGTTCCCGCCCGGATTGCCCGCGCGCCACGAATGGCGCGTTTGGCATTGGCCGTGAAGATCGAGGCGCACAAACCATAATCGGTGTCGTTGGCGATCTTGATGGCCTCATCAAAGCCCGACACTTCGATTACCGACAGAACCGGGCCAAAGATTTCTTCCCGTGCCAAGGTGGCGTCGTTGCCGGGGACTTCGACGACCGTGGCTTCGACAAAACCCTTTTCCGCCTTTCCGCCAATCACGACGCTATCGGCCTGATCCAGATAGCTGCAAACCTTGTTGTAATGGCCTTCGCTGACCAGCGCACCCATGCGGGTTTCCGGGTCCAGCGGGTCGCCGATGTTCCATTGTTTGGCGTGATGGGCGATGCGCTCCAGCAGCTCGGCCTTCACATCCTTGTGCACGATCAGACGTGATGAGGCCGAGCAGTTCTCGCCCATATTCCAGAACGCGCCATTGACCACGTGCGCCGCCACGCGGTCGAGGTTTTCGGCATCCTCCATCACGATTGCGGGGTTTTTGCCGCCCATCTCCAACACCACTTCCTTGGCGTTGCTTTCGGCGGAGTAGGTCAGGAACCGCTTGCCAGTCACGGTGGAGCCGGTGAAGGACACCATGTCGATATCCATATGCCGCCCGATGGGCTCGCCCACGTCGGCGCCGCCACCCGGAACGATGTTCAGAACACCGCGTGGCAGTCCGGCCTCCATCGCCAGTTCGGCCAGGCGCAGCGCGGTCAGCGTGGTTTCTACCGCCGGTTTCACCACGACCGAACAGCCCGCCGCCAAAGCAGGCCCGATCTTCCACGCCAACATCAGCAGCGGGAAGTTCCACGGCAGCACCAAGCCCACAACACCGATCGGTTCACGCACGACCATGGCAATGTGATCGTCGCTGGCGGGGCTGACCTGATCGTATATCTTGTCGATCGCCTCGGCATGCCATTTCAGGCAGTGGATGGTTTCAGGCACGTCCACGGTTTCGCAGTCATAGATGGTCTTGCCGCTGTCGATGCTCTCCATCACCGCCAGTTCGCGGGCGTTGCGCGTCATCAGCTTGCAAAGCCGGATCAGCACGTCCTTGCGCTGGGACGGGTGCAGTTTCGACCAGCGCCCATCGTCAAACGCCGCGCGCGCCTTTTCGACGGCGAAATCCACATCCTCGGTTCCGCAGGCCGCGATATCGGTCAGCTTATCGCCGGTGGCCGG
This sequence comes from Ruegeria sp. N11, assembly GCF_056531525.1. NCBI lineage: Bacteria > Pseudomonadati > Pseudomonadota > Alphaproteobacteria > Rhodobacterales > Roseobacteraceae > Ruegeria > Ruegeria sp. N11. The sequence goes on along the minus strand of NZ_JBQFLX010000014.1, from coordinate 74,962 downwards.
GTTTACGGTCTCAAACGTCTTGCCGGACATCGCCGGGCGGAATGCGCCATCAATGAACGCGCCGGTCGGCAGCTCCAGATTGGCAGCAATGGATTTGTATTCGTCCCTAGTGTGCAATCCCATGCCTTAACCCTCCGCCACAATGTCTGCGATTTTTTGTCTGAGAACACGCGTCACCTGTTCCAGCGCGCGCTTGTCGTCCTTGTTGAGACCCTTCAGCGGAGGCCGCATCGCGCCCGCGTCGATCCCGTTCATGGTCACGCCATGCTTGATGGTTTGGATAAACTTGCCGCCCTGTTCCAGCACTCGCATCAGCGGCATCATCGCGGACATGATCCGGCGGCCCTTGGCAAAGTTGCCTTCGATCACACAGGCGTTGTAGAGCGCCACATGCTCGGCAGGCAGGAAATTCGACCCACCACAGACCCAGAACGGTGCGCCCCAGGCAAAAAACTCGAGCGCCTGATCGTCCATGCCGCATCCCAGCTGGATATGCGGATAGTCCCGCGCCAGCAGGTGGACCCGGTTGATATCGCCCGAGCTTTCCTTGATGCCGCAGAAATTCCGGCTGCGGCCGACGCGGTCGAGGAACTCTTCGCCCATCATCGTGCCGGTGCGGTGCGGATAGTTGTACAGCATCACCGGCAGGTCTGCCGCCTTGTCGATGGCCAGTGCGTTCAGCGCGTTTTCGCGGTCGGTCGGTACCGAATAGGGCGGGCTGGCCAACAGGATGGCGTCTGCGCCAATCTCGCGCGCGCCCGCGGCCAACGCGATTGAATCCGGTGTCAGCATCGCACCGGTGCCGACCACAAGCGGCAACCGGCTTTTTAACTGCTCATGCGTGAATTTTGCCAGCTCAAGACGCTCGTCAACGGTCTGCGCATAGTTCTCGCCGGTCGAGCCGCCCGAGATCAACCCGTGCACACCATGTGCGATCAGGTATTCGATCACGTCGGACAGGGCGTCCCAGTTGACCCGGCCATCTGCGTGGTAGGGGGTTACGACAGGGGTGTAGATCCCCTCAAATCTGAAAATCGGGTTCATTCCGTCCTCATGCAGGTTTCGACAGGGGCGGGGCACCCATCGGGACATTCAGCGCCTCAGGCATCACAAACAGTTCGATCTGATCGCGCGACAGGTTCCAGTGATCGGTCGCCAGCTGCGAAGCAGCCACTTCATCGCGCGCTTCGATGGCGGCGATGATAGCGTCATGCTGGCGGCTCGCCTCGGACAGGTTTTCGGTCATTTCAACGCTTTGGGGGCGATAAAAGGTCATACCGATGCGGGCGTGATCGATCAGCAGCCGGTTGAACGACGGCAGCAGATAGACATTCGCCGACATCTCGCCGGTCACTTCGTGAAAGCGGTTGTTGGCCAAGGCACGATCCTCGGGCGACCCGGTCCGCAATGCCTCTTTGAACTTTTGCTGCGCCACCTTTAGGTCATCGATCTGCCGGGGCGTTGCGTTCAGGGCCGCCAGACGCAGAATTGCCCCATAGACCATCGGCGCGGCCAGAAAGAAGTCGCGCAGGGTGGTATAGGACATCTCGGACACGCGCGCGCTGCGGTTGGTGCGCAGATCCAAATACCCTTCGCCCGCCAATTGCCTGAACACCTCGCGCAGCGGGGTCCGGGACAGGCCAAAGGCATCCGACAGATGCGCCTCGTCAAGATCGGCACCGGGACGCAGGCGCAGGGTCAGAATGGACACCTTCAGGTGCTCCCTCAGGTCTGCCTTGCGTGATTTGCCGTCTTCTTTCATCCCAAATCCTTTGCCAAGCCCCGATGCATACCCTTGCGAATCGCGTGGGCGCCGAGTAGCTGGCCGATTTGTATTCGATAAAAATACAACTTGTATACAGTAAAAAATAGTGCAGCATCACCGAAACTTCGCCACGGGGTCGCAGGCCGACGCCCAGCAAACGGAAACCGACATGCAGCAGACGCAGCACATCACCTTCATATTGGTTGAGGAATTTTCGCATCTGGCGTTTTCATGTGCCGTCGAGCCATTGAGAATCGCCAATCTGGAAAGCGGGAAAGACCTGTACGAATGGTCCTTTGCATCGGAACATGGCGAACAGGCCGTTTGTTCAAATGGGTCCGTGACGCTGGTCCATTCCGGGCTGGATAAACTGCCCAAAACTGATCAGTTGTTCGTCTTATCCGGTATTCACATGCGCAAACACGTCACGCGCCCGTTGCTGGCTGCTTTGCGTCGCGAGCGTGCCCGCGGAACGCGGATCGGCGCGCTGTGTTCAGGCGCCTGGGTGCTGGCCGAGGCCGGATTCCTGGACGGAATGCAGGCCGCCATTCACTGGGAATACCACGACGCGTTCATGGAAGCCTTTCCCGAGGTGAATCTGGTGCGCAGCGTGTTTACGGCTGACGAAAAGCACATCACGGCATCGGGTGGCACCGCCACTGCGGACCTGATGCTGCACCTGATCGAAAAGGAACATGGCCGGGAACTGTCAGTCGCCGTTGCCGATCAGATGGTCTACAACGCGGTGCGTAATGCCACCGCAAGACAGCGCGTCTCGCTCCAGTCGCGCAACGGGATGCGAAACGCCCATCTGGCCAGGGCAATACGGATCATGCGCGACAGCATCGATGCACCGGTTTCGCCCTCGCAAATCGCCGGAGAAATCGGGATTTCCGCACGCCAGTTGGAGCGGTTGTTTGGTAAATACCTGAACACGTCCCCCAAGAAGTACTGCATGGAGCTGCGTCTGGAACGGGCCCAGAACCTGCTGCTTCAGACCGAGGCCTCGGTCACCGAGGTTGCCTTGGCTTGCGGGTTCGAAAGCCCCGGGCATTTTTCGCGCGTGTACCGATCCAGTTTTGGCGTAACCCCGCATATGCAAAAGACAAAAATCAACTGATTACAAACAACGGCCGGTGCGCCTCGGACGGAATGGAGAGGATAATTGGGCGGGGGGAGCCTCATGACCAGATGACAATCAGACCGGTCAGGCGCTCACCCCCTGACCCTGCCCAGTTACCCCCTCGTTAAAACTGTACTGGTCAAATGGCAGGCAGGATTGATTGTTTTTGTCTCAGGAAAGGGGCGCAACTATTGCCAGATCGTGTCAGTTCTATGTAATTTTTTGTCGTATTTCTTCGAACTGTGGCATCCTCTTAAGAAATGCAGTCAGAAATTGAATAAATGGCCTTTGTTTCGCGCAAGCAGTTGGGTGAGACGGGTCACTCCGCTTCAGAATCGCCGCTCTTGGATTTGCTGTAGCTCTCCCAGATATCCGGACGCCTGTCCCGAGTCAGCTTTTCGGCCATGCTGTGGCGCCATTCAGCGATTCGGCCATGGTGCCCGGACATCAGAACGTCGGGAATCGGCCGCCCCTTCCATTCGGCGGGGCGGGTATATTGCGGATGTTCCAGCAGCCCCGACGAAAAACTCTCATCCTCGGTCGAAGCCTGATTGCCCAGCACGCCCGGGATCAGCCGGACCGTCGCGTCAATAAGGGCCTGTGCTGCAATCTCGCCCCCGGTCATGACGAAATCACCAAGCGAAACCTCCTGAACGCCGTAATGCTCCAGCACCCGTTCATCGACACCTTCGAAGCGGCCACACAGCAAGGTCATGCCGTCACATCGCGCCAGCGACTGCATCATGGCCTGGTTCATCGGCCGGCCGCGCGGACTGAGGTAGATCAGCGGCCAGTTGCCTTGAACGCCCGCCATCGCGTGTTCAATCGCCTCGCCCAGAACATCCGGGCGCAGGACCATTCCGGCCCCGCCGCCGGCCGGCGTGTCATCGACATTGCGGTGCTTGCCGACCCCAAACCGGCGCAGATCGATCGTTTCCAACTGCCACAACCCCTCTTGCAGGGCTTTGCCGGTCAGGCTTTCGCCCAACACGCCGGGGAAGACCGACGGGAACAGCGTGATGATCCTGGCTTTCCACACGCCATGCAGATCGGGTGTCGGCGTTATCAATTCGCGTGGTTTCAGCGTGGGCCGGATCGCCTTGCGGCCATGGGATTTGTTGGGCTTGTCAGTCATGGGGTCCCGTAGATCTCATCCTGCACAGATTCGATGATCGCTGCTTTCTGACGGGTCAGCGCGGCCTCGTCCAGTCGTGACCGGTTCAACGCCAGAAGCTCGGTCAATGTGTCTTCCGGCAGGCTGGGATTGACCTTGTTCGGCGGTACAATCCGGGCGGTTTTGTCTCGTGACAACCTGAGAAACTCTGCAAATGGCGCACCGGGGCCAAAACGGCGCTGTAGCATGTCTTCCAGCCATTCCGACTGCACGGTGACCGATGGCAGCTTGTCCCGAATGTTGTTCACTGTGTCTTCAAGCGAGGGCAGTTGATCAAGGTTGGAACGGAAGGTTTCGAAATCCTGCACCATCCGCGTGCGTTGCAAATCATGCGCCCACAGGCTGCGCAGCCATGCGCCGCGCTGGCGCAGCGACAGATAGAGCGTAATGTCCAGATCCTCTCCGACCAGCCGCTGTCGGATCGAGTCGACGATACACGCGGCCAGATCCGGGGCCGCAGCGTAGCCCTGGCTCAGGTTGCGACTGGGGCGCAGGCCGCTGAAATTCTCTTCGCTCAGGATCAGCCCGCGTTTGGTTCCGAATTCCAGTGTATCCAGAAACTCGCGCATCTGGCCGCCAAACTCGGCCAGCGTTCCCACTGTCCCATAGACCGAGTGACGCGTGGCCGCACCGGACAGCCCCGTCTTGCGGGTCTTGTAAGGCAGCACCAGCGCGAAATGGGGCCAGATCAACTCGCGGTTTTCATACAGGAAGGACTGCGCCGCAGTGGTGCCTGTTTTGTGCAGACCCAGATGCAGCATTATCCGCCGCATTACAGTAGACCCTCCGGCGGGTCGGCGATGATACGACCCTGATCCAGATCGACCGTCGGCACGACCTCAAGCGTGAAGGGCAGCAGAACCGTGGTGTTCATCCCCGGCCCCTGCAGTTCCAGCAGGTCTGCCGCGCCATGGTTCTGCACCGATTTCACCCGGCCCAGAAGCGTGCCGCCGGTGTCATAGACCTCAAGCCCGATCAGGTCCGTATGATAAAACTCGTCATCCGGCAGCGAGGGCAACTGGTCGCGCCGCGCAAACAGGCGCAGGCCCTTGATCGCATCCGCCTGCTCCTTGGTTTCAATTCCACCCAGCCGCGCGGCAAAGCCGTTCTTGATCGTCCGGGTCAGCACAAGCGGATACCGCTCCGCGCCGCTTTCGTCGGTCAGCGGGGAATATGATTCGATGTCTTCGGGGGTCGCGCAGTAGCTTTTCAGCCGCACTTCGCCCCGCACACCGTAAGACCCGGCGATACTGCCTACACAGATCAGATCAGTCATTGGACCCTTCCACCGTCACACAAACTCCGTCCTGCCAGTCTCCGCGCGTGGCACAGGCGTCGCGCTGATTGCTGCGTTCGAAAAACACGCCAACAATAAAAGCGATCATCAGCAGGATGGGAAGCCGCATCAGCCCAAACATAAGTCTATCGCACCTCGACGGTCAGACTGTCCTGACGATTTTCCCAACCGGCACGCTCCAGTTCCGGCGTGTCTGACAACGCCTCGGGCCAGCCGATGCAAAAATACCCGATCAGGCGCCAGCTGCCCGGCACTTTCAGGTCCTGCGTCAACCGGTCGGGGTCCAGAATGGACACCCACCCCAACCCCAGCCCCTCGGCCCGCAGGGACAGCCAGAACAAGGTGATCGCGGTGACGACGGAATAGCGGCGCATCTCGGGCATCGTGCCTGCGCCCAGCCCCAGACCCTTGTCCGTGGCATCGTCGCAGAAGACAGCCAGTTGCACAGCGGCCTCGCGCATGCCCGACAACTTGAGGCTGCTGTAAAGCTGCGCCTTCTCGCCGGAGTATCCGGCAAGGGCCTCGGCATTCGCGGTCTGGAAATTCTCAAGCGCCGCAGTGCGGGCTTTTTCGCTTTTGACGCGGATCACGCGCCAGGGTTCGCTCAGCCCCACGGATGGGGCCAGTCGAAACGTGTCGAGGCAGCGCGTCAGCACTGCCTCGTTCACGGCATCGGCGCGGAACCGGCGCACATCGCGCCGGAGCCGCATCAGCAGATCGAACTGCGTGCGGAAATCATCACTGAAGGTCTGATCCTGCACGCGCCCGCCTTGCTTATTCTTCAGCAGCAGCTTCTTCAGCCGGTGCGGCAGCGGCTTCAGCAGCCTTTGCAGCTTTCTCTTCCGCGCGCTCCTGGGCTTTCTTGCCCGGGGTACCCTTATTGGGGTTGTTGCGCTCGGCCTTGTCGCGTGCGCCGGCTGCTTCCAGCATGCGTGCGATACGGTCGGTGGGCTGAGCACCCTGGTCCAGCCAGTACTGAATGCGCTCCATGTCCATTTTCACGCGCTCTTCGCTGTCTTTCGGCAGCAGCGGGTTGTAGGTGCCCAGTTTCTCGATGAAACGGCCGTCGCGGGGCATGCGGCTGTCAGCAGCCACGATGCGGTAGAAAGGACGCTTTTTCGAGCCGCCGCGGGCGAGACGAATTTTCATTGCCATGGTGGTATCTCCTTTGAATGGCATCACGCCAAAGGCGTGTCTTGTGAAAGCCGGGCAATCCCGGTTTAGTTCTGGTGTTTCTTATGGTGTCGGATGACTTCCTGAATGATGAAGTTCAGGAAAGCCTTGGCGAAATCGGGGTCCAGATCGGCCTCTTTCGCCAGGTCTTCTAACCGTGCGATCTGCGCAGCTTCGCGCGAGGGATCGGACGGGGGAAGGTCGTGTGCGGCCTTGAGCTTGCCAACGGCCTGCGTGTGCTTGAACCGCTCGCCCAGCGTATAGACAAGGATCGCGTCCAGCCGGTCGATGCTCTCGCGGTGATCCTTCAGCAACGCAGCAGCCTGTGTCACGGGGTTGGTCATCGGCCGGTCCTTTCGGAGGTCATTGGGTTAATCTGCGGGTGGCGCCAGATCTGGGCCTTTTTGCCCAGCAATTCACCGTCGCGCTCGTAGGTGGCCCCAAGCCGCCCGGCCAGGGCGCGCGAGCGGTCGTTCGCGTGGGCAATGTACGAAATGACGCCGTTCAGGCCCTGGTGCCGCGCCGCATAGGCCCGGGCCGCGTTCGCAGCCTCATAACCCAGACCTTTGCCTTCGGCCTCGGCCATCAGGGTCCAACCCAGTTCGGGTTCGGCCCAGCCGGGGACATCAATCATACCGGCCCATCCCACGAAGGCGCCACTGGCCTTTTCGGTCAGATGCCACAGGCCATAGCCTCTCAGTGCCCAGTGTCCCAGCCGGCTTGCCAGTGAACTCCAGCAGGCGAATTCATCCTTGGGTCCGCCAACCATATGGCTGCGTTCGGTCGCAAAGAATGCGGTCATTGCGGGCAGATCACCCAATTCGGGCGCGCGCAGGATCAGGCGCTCGGTTTCAATCGAAGGGATGGTGAATGTCGTCATGCGAGCCCCTCCGAAATCTGGTCGGGGCCAGGATGGCGGTACACCAGTTCGGTGCCGTGCGAGACGTTTTCGAAACTGCGCTCGTACTGCGCGCCCAGCCGCTCGGCCAGCGCGATCGAGCGTTCGTTGCCCGGAAAGATGTTCGAGCTCAGCGTTTCGAACCCCAGAACCTCATAGGCATAAAGGCGCACCTCTTCAGCGGCCTCACGGGCAAATCCCTTGCCTTCGCTTCCGGCGAACATGACCCAGCCCAGTTCCGGTTCGGGCCAGCCCTCCGGCGACCACAGTCCGACAAAGCCCACTGGCTGGCCGTGATGCGTTTCAACGGTCCAGAAGCCGTAGCCGTGCAGAACCCAATGGCCGATCATGCTGGCAAACCAGCGCCACGCCTGATTGCGGTCCAGCGGGCCGCCAAAGCCCCAGCTGCGGTCCTTGTCGGCAAAGAAATCCGCGACATTGTCGAAATCCCGCGCCTCGGGTCCGCGCAGGATCAGGCGTTCGGTTTTCAGGGTAGGAATGCAGAGGTCTATCATGCGTAGGCCTCCATCCCGCCATTCACCAGATCAGCCGGGGCAGGGTGCCGCCAGATTTCGGTTTTGCCGAATTTGGGGTGGTCATAGTGATATTCGAACTGCGCCCCCAGACGTTGGGCCACCGCCTTGCTGGCGTGATTATCCAGATCGATCAGCGAAATCGCCGTTTCCCACCCCAGCACGTCATAGGCATATGCCCGTGCGGTCAGCGCGGCTTCGGTCGCATAGCCCTTGCCGGTGGCGTGGTTCATCAGTGTCCAGCCGACCTCGGGCTCGGGCCAGCCTTCCGGACACCAAAGACCGATCCGCCCGACATAGGTGCCGGTGTCCTTTTCATCGACACTCCAGTACCCGTAGCCGCGCAACGCCCAATGGCCCAGAAGCGAGGCAACCAGACGCCATGTCTCATCCCGGCGCAGCGGACCGCCGACATATCTCGCGGCATCGCTGGCGAAGAACGCTGTATCGGCGTCAAGATCCGCTTCCGACGGCGCGCGCATAATCAGGCGCTCAGTCTCAAGGGTGGGTATGGCCAACGCAAGTGTCATGCCTGCACCTCGCCATAACGCCAGACATGCTGATCCGCGCCAAACGCGTGCTCTGCATTCACGTCCCGCACAGCGCCCAGCCGTTTGGCAAGTGCATTTGATCGGGTGTTGGATGCCGACACATAGCTAACGAAGCAACCCGATCCGAGAAGATCAAAGCCGAAATCGCGAACCGCGGCACAAGCTTCGGTCGCATAGCCCTGCATGCGATGATCGGCTGAAAACAGATAGCCAAGCTCGGGTTCCTGATCGCCCCATTCGAGACCCAGAACGACAAAGCCAATGGCCACTTCCTGATCTCTCAATGCGGCCGTGAACAGGCCATGGCCATGCAGAAGCCAACCGGATGAATAGTACGAGAACTCGGTCCAGGCTTCCTGGTCGGTATCGCCAAAGCTTTCCTTGCAGATCGCTTTCCATAGCGGCAGATCATTCAGGGTAGGAGCACGCAGAACCAACCGCCGGGTCTCAAGGACCGGCAGAGCCGCGCGATACCGCGCTGCTGCCATCGCCGCCTTTCCGGACGGGGGCTGGGTGCAGCGTGCTGGCGTCACTTTTTCTTTCCGAACCCGCTGAGACCCGGGGGCAGAGCCATGCCGCCACCCATTCCAGGCATTCCGGGCATCTTGCCGCCCATTGCCTTGGCGGCCTGTTCCAGCGCCTTGGGGTCCATGCCAGCGGCCATTTCTTCGGGCGAGGGGCCACCTTTGCCGAACATGCCTTTCATGGCCTGTTTCAGCATCTTGCCTTTGCCCATCTTGCCCATCTTCTTCATCATGTCCGACATCTGCCGATGCATCTTGAGCAGCTTGTTGAGGTCGCTGACCTCCATTCCCGAACCGGCTGCAATCCGTTTCTTGCGGCTGGCCTGCAACAGCTGAGGATTGGCGCGCTCGCGCTTTGTCATCGACTGGATCATGGCGATCTGCTGGCGCAGAATCTTGTCGTCCAGACCGGCCTGATCCATCTGCTTGGCCATCTTGCCCATGCCCGGCATCATGCCCATCATGCCCTGCATGCCGCCCATCTGGATCATCTGCTCCAGCTGCATCTTCAGGTCGTTCATATTGAACTGACCTTTGACCATGCGCTTCATCATGCGCTCGGTCTGTTCCATCTCCATCGTTTCCTGGGCCTTTTCGACCAGAGCAACTATGTCGCCCATGCCCAGAATACGACCGGCGATCCGGTCCGGCTCGAAGGTTTCGAGCGCATCCATCTTCTCGCCCAGACCGACAAAGCGGATCGGCTTGCCGGTCACGGCGCGCATCGACAGCGCCGCGCCGCCGCGCCCGTCACCGTCCATCCGGGTCAGGACCACGCCCGAGATGCCGACCTTGGCGTCGAATTCTTCTGCCACCTCGACGGCGACCTGACCGGTCAGGCCGTCGACCACCAGAAGGGTCTCGCGTGGGTCGACCGCATTGCGGACCTGCTCGACCTCGTCCATCAGGACTTCGTCGATATGCAGACGGCCCGCGGTGTCGAGCATGTAGACATCATAGCCGCCCAGCGTTGCCTGCTGCTTGGCGCGTTTGGCGATATCGACAGGTTTCTGGCCTGGCACGATCGGCAGCGTATCGACGCCAACCTGCGTGCCCAGAACGGCCAGCTGGTCCATCGCCGCCGGGCGATAGACGTCCAGCGAGGCCATCAGGACCTTCTTGCCCTCTTTCTCTTTCAGGCGTTTGGCGAGCTTACCGGTGGTGGTCGTTTTACCCGAGCCCTGCAGACCGACCATCAGGATCGGGGCAGGTGGGTTGTCGATCTTCAGCTTGCCGGGGTCTTCTTCGCCACGCAGGGTATCGACCAGTGCGTCATGCACGATCTTGACGACCTGCTGACCGGGGGTGATCGACTTGGTCACTGCCTGCCCGGTCGCCTGTTCCTGCACCTTCTTGACGAATTCGCGGGCCACCGGCAGCGAGACGTCGGCCTCAAGCAGCGCAACGCGAACCTCACGCAGGGCGGTTTTGACGTCTTCTTCGGACAGAGCACCCTGTTTGGTCAGCCGGTCAAAGACGCCGGAAAGGCGTTCGGATAGATTTTCAAACATGCCTTCGGCCTCCTATGCCGTTTATCTGGTGGCACCTCCAAGGTAGGAAGCACCGGTTAAATGCACAATTGCCCCCACGGGCGTAACACGCTGGTGGGGGGCGATCCCTGAACGACTCAAGGGACCGGAAGATCGAGAGGCTTCCGGATGTTTGAGGGGGCTTTAGGCCGATTGACTGCCGGAGTCAACCTTGCGGGTCGGCAACCAGTTGTTAACGGCGTCAACCATGCGGTGTGATCCGCGCCCGCTGACATAGGCTTCGACAATCGGGTGGCGTCCAGCGCTCATTCCTTGGTTCAAAATCAGCACCGGCCGGTGAAGGTTGGAAGACCCGTTTTTGCCGGATGATCGCGTGGTTTCGATCTCTGCGTGGGACAGGTCCGCCAGCTTGTGCTCGACAGTGTCATAGCCAAAGACGGACTGACGGCGGATCAGGATACTGTTGGTGCGGCGGTCCAGTATGACCTGTACGCGGCGGACAAACGCGCAAAAGGCACCGAACCCCATCCCGCCACCGAACAGGGCGAAGAAGATACCGAATATAATCCCCTCGCCGCCTTCGCTGACCATGAACAGGCCGACGCCGACAAAGGCGAGGATGAAGAAGACCAGCATAACACCAATAAACCAGGGCGTGTTGGACAGGATCAATTGGTCCGGGGTATTGCGCGTCACCTTCATGCCGGCACGCTAACACCGAATTCTGGCACTGTCGTGGCTTGAATTCATCGCCATGTTGCGCCAAGAGCGCGCCAAACAGGAGGTTTCCATGGACGCATCATCCGCCTATCAGGACACGCTACCGTTCAGCTCTGACGCGTTGCTGGCGCAGTTGGATGATTGGGGGCTGTCCTATCGCCTGCATACCCACGTGCCACTGCGCACGGTCGAGGAGTCTCAGGCGGTCGAGGACCAGTTCATGATGCCGGGTGAAAATGCACTGCGGCTCAAAAACCTCTATCTGCGCGACAAGAAAAAGCGGAACTATCTGGTGACGCTGGAGCAAAACCGCGAGATTGATCTCAAGGCGCTGGGCGCCGAGCTTGGTATCGGGAACCTGTCCTTTGGCTCGGCGGATCGCCTGATGCAGAACCTTGGCGTCCGCCCCGGCGCGGTCAGCCCGCTGGCGATGATCAATGGTGTTCAGAACAACGTTCGGTTTTTCATGGATGGCACCGCGCGGCAGGCCGATGTGATCTACCTGCACCCGCTGGTGAACGACCGGACTGTGGCAATGGCGCGCGCCGACCTGATGGCGTTCTTCGACAGGATCGGCTGCCAGGTCACCTGGCTGCCCTGAGCGCAGGCCCGACGGCGCGGGCTTCCGGCAAAGGAACTAGGGAACAGAAAAAGCTAAGGGCTTCTTGCGGCGGGCTCGCGGTTTCTGCCAATCAAAAAATGTCCGGCCTACGCTTTTTGGACGAAGGCCGGACGTCTCGTTTGCGGCGGGCGACGGCCGGTCAGGCTGCCAGTTCCTGAACCGCCTTGTGGGCGTTGCTAAGCGACGTTTCGGCGTCCAGAGCCAGTTGGTCGGCGGCAACGACATCGACGTCATGGATGCCGACAAAGCCCAGCACATGCTTGGCGTAGTCGGTGGCAAAGTCGATCTCGGAGCCGACAGCAGTACCGCCCGAAGCAATGGCCAGAATGGCGCGCTTACCCTCCAGCAGGCCTTTTGGACCGTTTTCGGAGTACGAGAAAGTAAGCCCGGCTCTGGCAACCAGATCGATCCAGGCTTTGAAAGCGGCCGGAACCGAAAAGTTGTAGATCGGCAGGCCAATCACGATGATGTCGGACTGCTGAAGTTCGTTCACCAGTTCATCCGACAGGGCCAGTTGGTCACGCTGGACCGCGTCACGCTGATCGGCGGGGGTGAAGTTGGCATTGATCCAGTCTTCGGTCAGCAGCGGCAGCGGCGAGGCCAGGTCGCGGCGGATGATGCGGCCGGCCTTCAGGTGGTTGACGATCCGGTTTGACAGGTCGCGGGTGGCGGATCCTTCGCGGCGGGCCGAGGCGTCGATATGCAGGATGGTCTTGGTCATGTCATTGTGTCCTATTGATGTGGAATTCGCGTCTGCCGCCAATATGAGCGTTGCGTGGATGAACAAAACTCTGATAAGCCAACAGTCATTGTTGGAATTTGCACAGTGGATTTGATGCAGTGGACAATTGGGACGAAGTCAGAACCGCCTATCAGGTGGCACGCATGGGCACGGTCAGTGGCGCGGCAGAAGTTTTGGGTGTGCATCACGCGACCGTCATCCGTCACATCGACGCGATCGAGGCACGGCTGGGTGTAAAACTGTTCCAGCGTCACGCGCGCGGCTATACGGCAACGGATGCGGGCGAGGATCTTCTGCGCGTCGCACAGGCGACCGAAGATCAGTTCAATCAGCTGGTCGGGCGGATGAAAGGGCGTGGCGACGACGTATCGGGCGAACTGGTGGTGACGTCGCTGGCCTCGCTGGCGCCGCTGGTTGTTCCCGCCTTGACCGAGTTTCAGACTGCGCATCCGGGCCTGATCGTGCGTTACCTCACCGGCGACCGGCTGTTTCGGCTGGAATACGGCGAAGCGCATGTGGCCATTCGTGCCGGCGCCGCCCCGGATCAGCCGGACAATGTGGTGCAGCCCTTCATAACGCAGGAGGTGGGGCTTTATGCCAGCAAGTCTTACGTAGAGCGGCATGGCAAACCGGCACGTATCGAGGATTTCGCTGACCACTTTTTTGTCAGCACCGACGATGAAAACAGCCGTGCTCCGTTTTCGAAATGGTTGCGCGCGACAGCTCCGGCGCAGGCGATAACCTTTCGCTGCACCAACAACTTCTGCATGCGCGAGGCGGTTCTGTCCGGTGCCGGTATCGGCTTTATGGCCCGGTGGGAAGCATCGCGCGATCCGGAATTGGTCGAGGTTATGGAACCACTGCCCGAATGGTCGGGCAAGCTGTGGCTGGTCACGCATGTCGACCTGCACCGCACAACGAAAGTTCAGGCGTTTTTGTCCTTCCTCAAGGAGCAGGCCAAAGGCTGGCAGCCGTGACGTTTCAGGCCCGCGGGCATCTGGCGATGCTTGTGTTTTCCATGCTGGTGGCCGGCAGTTTCTCGCTGGGCTCACTCATAGCAAACCAGATTGCGCCTTCGGCGATCACGGCGGCCAGGTTCGCCATTGCGGCACTGGTGATCGGTGCCGTGGCGATGGCGACAACCGGCCTGCCACGCAGCGCCGCGCGCGCACCCTGGCGGTATTTCGTGCTGGGCGGGCTGTTCGCCACCTATTTCGTGCTGATGTTTTACGGCCTGAAAACCGCACCGCCGGTCAGCGCTGCTGCGGTGTTCACCCTGACACCGGTATTGTCCGCCATCGCGGGTTGGTTTCTGTTGCGCCAGATCACCACGCCCCGCATGGCGCTGGCCCTGGCGGTTGGGGCCGTCGGGGCGCTTTGGGTGATTTTCCGGGCTGACTGGCAGGCGTTCAGGGCCTTCGAGATCGGCGGCGGAGAGATCATCTATTTCTGGGGCTGTGTCGCACATGCGGTTTACACCCCGATGATACGCCGCCTCAACAGGGGTGAACCCGCCGTGGTCTTCACCTTTGGCACCCTTGTTGCGGGTTGCCTGATCCTGACGATCTACGGCTGGTCCGACATACGGGCGACGGATTGGGCAAACCTGCCTGCCATTGTGTGGATCGGGTTGCTCTATGTCTCGCTTTTTGCCACTGCCGCCAGTTTTGTGCTGGTGCAGTTTGCCTCGCTGCATCTGCCCTCGGCCAAGGTGATGGCCTATACTTATCTGACACCCAGCTGGGTCATCCTGTGGGAGATCGCGCTGGGCAACGGCACCCCAGTTGCACTGATCCTTGTGGGCGTGGTTATGACATGTGTCGCGCTTCTGATGTTGCTGAGGCCGGAAGAACCCGCAGGCGCAGTGCCTGCGACGGACACGGACGCAAATCCGGGCAAAACCGGCCCTTGAGGCAGATCAAGGTACATATATTCGAATTTCTCCATGCTTTTGGGCAAGGAGGAAGTCATCATGTACAACCACATCATGTTCCCCGTCGATCTGCATCTGCCGCCCGAGGTCCGCAAGGCGGCTGACGTCGCCGCGCAGGTCGCCCAGTGGCAAGGGGCCAGGATCACCATCGTCAGCGTGACCGGAACCCAACCGGGCGAACCCGGTCAGTCCGAGGCGGCCATCAATCAGGACCTACAGGATTTCGCCAGTGAACTGGCCGAGAAAAGCGGTGCCGAAGTGGCGTTCCGCAATATTCATTCCGTTGATGTCGGCGCTGAACTGGACGGTGATCTGACCCGTGCAGCCGACGAGATCGGCGCAGACCTGATTGTGGTGGGCACCCATGCCCCCCGGATCATGGACTATATCTTTTCAAGCCACGCCGGCTATCTGGCAAAACATGCCAGCGTGTCGGTGTTTGTCGTCCGGTAAGCTGGTTTAGTCCTCGGGCGTGGGCAGTTCAATCTCCAGAAATCGTTCGAACGCATCCAGGTTGACCGGTTCGAACTGCCCGAAGCCCTGCATCCAGACGGATGCCGCCCGCAGCGCATCGGGTTCCAGCTTGCACCATTTCACGCGGCCCCGTTTTTCCTGCGAGATCAGCCCGGCCCTGGTCAGGATGACCAGATGCTTCGAGATCGCGGCCAGCGACATCTCGAACGGCTCAGCCACGTCTGTGACCGCCATATCATCCTCCAGCAGCATCGCCAGAATGGCGCGCCTGGTCGGGTCGGCGAGGGCAGCAAATACGGTGTCGAGTTGGTCGGACATTTGTCTTTCCTAATACGCCGCATCCGGTTTGACAATTTCCGCCAAACCGTCACTGTGCCCCGGCGACCGGACGGGGGAATGCAATGGCACTCAGATACTGGCTGGTGATCAGCATCCTTGGCATCGGCTGGGGCATGTCCTTCATGTTCAACGCCATTTTGCTGCGGGAACTGGGGCCGCTTTCGGTGTCGATGGGCCGGGTCGCCTTCGGTGCGCTGGGGTGCTGGGTTTACGTCGCGGGCGCCCGCCTGCCGGTTCATCTGACCACAAGGAGGGCGCTTGGGCTGTTGGGCTTTGGTGCGCTCAGCTATGCCGGACCATTCGCGTTTTACGCACTGGCACAACAGCATATCGCTTCAGGCGTTGCCGGGATCGTCAACGCAACGACACCTGCCTTTGCTGTCATCGTCTCGCATTACTGGCCGGGTGGTGAGCGCGCGACATGGCTGAAATCTCTCGGGGTCGTCTGCGGCTTTTCTGGCATTGTGCTGCTGTCATTGCCTGTACTGCGCGCCGGGGCGACGTCCGAGTTCTGGGCCATCCTGCTGACCGTTTGCGCCCCGATCTGTTATGCGTTCTCCTTCAATCTCGCGCGGGCTTTCCGCGACATGCAACCCGTGGTGCTGGTTGCGCTGGCCCTGACAGGTGCGACGCTGGCCATCACACCGCTTGCGCTGTGGCAGGAAGGGCTGCCACATGTGACGCGGACCGAGACATGGCTGTCGCTGATGATGATCGGATTTGTTCTGACCTCGGCCGCCTTTATTGCCTTCTACTGGCTGTTGCCCAAGGTCGGACCCACCAACATGTCGACCGTGACGCTGGTTGCACCGGTCTCGGCGCTGGTGCTGGGAACTTGGGTGCTGGGAGAGGTGCTGCTGCCCGAACATCTGATGGGCATGGCGGCGATCCTGCTGGGCCTGTTGCTGATCGACGGGCGTATTGTTCGGCGCTGGCGGCTCAGGGTGCAGGACAAAGATCAACCAACAGGTTGAATATGCGGAATCCGGCATTTTGCCGGGGATTGGGCAATTCGCGACGATCATGCGGGATTCTAATTTGAAAATATTATTAATAATAACAGTAACTTGAGTGGCAAAATGCTGACCCTTCAAGATCGTTGACTCTGCGCCCCGTGCGCCTTAGCACCATGCCCAAGACTGTGCGAGGAAAACGCCCGTGACCGATGACGACCAAAAGCAGCGTATGGCGCAGCTGGAGGCCAAGATCGATGCGGCGAAAAAGGCCAAACAGCCAAAGGCCCGCGCAGATGCTGACATTTCCGGGGGCGAGCTTGCCTGGAGGATGGTCATCGAAATGGTATCCGGTCTGGGGATCGGATTTGGCATCGGATACGGGCTGGACAGCCTGCTCGGGACGATCCCGATCTTTCTGGTGCTGTTCACATTGCTGGGCCTTGTCGCGGGCGTGAAGGTTATGCTCCGCAGCGCGAAAGAGGCTCAAGAGAAACAAGCGGCGGCGACGGCTGCCGAGAAGGACGAGAGGGACTGAACGTGGCGACTGAGACCACCGCAGCAGAAGGCAGCAGCCTGGTATTCCACCCGATGGACCAGTTCATCGTCAAGCCGTTGTTCGGCGACGGTGCGGTGGGCATGTTCACAGTCACCAACGTGACGCTGTGGCTGTTCTTCGCGGTGCTGGCTGTTGCGGCTCTGCTGGTTCTGCCCACATCCAAACGCGCGATTGTGCCCAGCCGGATGCAGTCGATCGCCGAGCTGACCTACGGCTTCATCTACAAGATGCTGGAAGACATCTGCGGCAAGGAAGGCGTCAAGTTCTTCCCCTATGTCATGACCCTGTTCATGTTCATCGTCTCCGCGAACTTCCTGGGCCTGATCCCAACCTCGTTTACAACCACGTCACACTTCGCGGTCACCATCCCGCTGGCGCTGGCCGTGTTCCTGACCGTGACCATTCTGGGTTTCGTCAAGAACGGTGCCGGGTTCCTGGGCCTGTTCTGGGTCTCGAGCGCGCCACTGGCACTGCGCCCCATTCTGGCGATCATCGAGCTGATTTCGTACTTCGTGCGCCCCGTCAGCCACTCCATTCGTCTTGCCGGTAACGTCATGGCAGGCCACGCGGTTATCAAGGTGTTCGCGGGCTTTGCCGCGGTTGCCGTAATCTCGCCCGTGTCCGTTCTGGCGATCACCGCAATGTACGGCCTCGAGGTCCTGGTGGCCTTCATCCAGGCCTACGTATTCACCATTCTGACCTGTGTTTATCTGAAAGATGCGCTGCATCCTTCGCACTAAGGTCCGATACCCCAACATCGAAACTTCCAATTCGTAAGGAGATACATCATGGAAGGCGATCTCGCACACATCGGCGCAGGCCTGGCAGCAATCGGTTCCGGCGCAGCCGCAATCGGGGTGGGCAACGTTGCAGGCAACTTCCTGGCCGGCGCCCTGCGCAACCCTTCGGCGGCTGCATCGCAGACCGCAACCCTGTTCATCGGTATCGCATTCGCAGAAGCCCTGGGGATCTTCGCATTCCTGGTCTCGCTGCTGCTGATGTTCGCCGTCTAATCTGCGGAACCTGATCCTTACGCGCAGGTGGGTCCAAGCCATAGCGGCCCACCTGTTGTAAAGACAACGTTCCGACGGAGGACATCATGGCGACTGAACCCATTAGCGAAGAAGTAGTTGGCTCGTGCGTCGACTCCTATGGCTCAGCCATCGGGATGCCGCAGCTCTGCTTCGATTGGTTCCCCAACCAGATTTTCTGGCTGGTCATTACGCTGGTCGTCATCTTTCTGGTCCTGTCCCGCGTGGCCTTGCCGCGCATCGCGGCAATCCTGGCTGAACGCCAGGGGACCATTACAAATGACCTGGCTGCGGCCGAAGATCTGAAGGCCAAAGCGGTCGAGGCTGAAGAGGCCTATAACAAGGCGCTGGCCGATGCCCGTGCCGAAGCGCAGCGTATCGCTGCCGAAGCACGCGCCGAAATCCAGGCCGATCTGGATGACGCGATTGCCAAGGCGGACGCGGAAATCGCTGCAAAGGCGGCTGAATCGGAAAAGGCAATTGCCGATATCCGTGCCGGTGCGCTGGAAAGCATTCAAGTGGTTGCCAAGGATACGGCAGCTGAACTGGTTACCGCACTGGGCGGCGAGGCGGATGCCAAAGCCATCGACGGTGCCGTTGACACGCAGATGAAAGGATAAGTGACATGCGCAACACTCTTGCTCTTATCCTGACCCTCGGTGCCGCCAGCCCGGCTCTGGCCGCGAGCGGCCCGTTCTTCTCGCTTGGCAATACCGACTTTGTCGTCCTTCTGGGCTTTATCGTCTTCATTGCGGTCCTGTTCTACTTCAAGGTTCCCGGCCTGATCGGCGGTGCCCTGGACAAACGGGCCGAAGGCATCAAGTCGGAACTCGACGAAGCCCGCGCCCTGCACGAAGAAGCCCGCAGCCTGCTGGCCTCGTACGAGCGCAAGCAGCGCGAGGTGCAGACTCAGGCAGACGCGATTGTGGCGGCGGCGAAAGACGATGCGGCACTGGCGGCGGAACAGGCCAAGGTCGATCTGGAGAAGTCCATTGCACGCCGTCTGGCAGCTGCACAGGATCAGATCGCATCGGCCGAAGCTTCGGCCGTGAAGGAAGTCCGTGATCAGGCCATTACGATTGCGGTATCCGCCGCGAACGCCGTTCTGGCCAAGCAGATGACTGCGACGCAGGCCAACAAGCTGATCGACGCATCCATTGCCGACGTTGGTGAAAAGCTTCACTAACCGTATCACATTGTGATCAAGGAAAACCCGAAAGCCGCTGGCCTTCGGGTTTTTTGTTTCCGTACAGTCCCGAGTTAAGCCGTCAGGGCTTGCCGGTTTCATGCTCCAGTCGCTGTTGGGCGATCGCCTCGTTCCGCAGCGCTTTCTGCTGATCTGCCAGACACTGTTCAACAAAGCTCAGATGCTGCTCGACCGCCTGCCGCGCCCCCTGCGGATCGCGGTCCTGCAGGGCGGTATTGATGGCGCGGTGCTGTTCCAGAATGGCCTCTCGGTTGGTGCGTTGCTGAAACATCACCTGTCGGTTGTAGAAGACGCCCTGACGCAGCAGATCGTACATCGACCGCATCATGTGCAGCATGACCACGTTGTGGCTGGCCTCGATGATCGCCATGTGGAACTGCGCGTCCAGGATTGCCTCTTCCTCGGCGGCGTTGCGGGCATGGGCGGCTTCCATCTTGTCGATGATCGCCTGCACCACCTTCAGATCGCTTTCTGATCCCAACCGGGCCGCGCGTTCGGCCGCCAGCCCCTCCATATCCCGCCGAAACGACAGATAGTCGAACACGGCCTCGTCATGGCTGCCGAACAGGCGGATCAGACCCGGCGAGAAGGCCGAGCCCAGAACATCGGCAACATAAATGCCAGATCCCGCTTTGGCCGTCAGCAACCCCTGATCCTGCAATTCCGATATCGCGTCACGCAAAGACGGGCGCGAGACACCCATCCGGTCGGCCAGTTCCCTTTCGGCCGGCAGGCGCTCTCCGGGGCGCAGGATCCCGCGCAATATCAGCAATTCGATCTGCCGGACCACGGCCAGAGATAGCTTTTCGCTTTGAACTTTGTGAAAGGGCATCGGTCATCACGTGAAATTGGTCAACTAACATGACCACGTATTCGGCCCATGTGCAAGAATGCGCCATCACGATGATTGAAATAAAAGGTCAGCAATGTTGACTTTAATGCAAACGTGAATAGCGTGCCGCCGTGACAGGGCTGAGGAGGTTGATTGTCATGGACAAGCTTTATGCCACCCGCGCATCCCGGATGAAGGCATCCGAGATCCGCGAATTGCTGAAACTGCTGGATCAGCCGGACATCATTTCCTTTGCCGGCGGCATACCGGACCCGGCGGTGTTCCCGGCGGACGCCTTTGCACAAGCCTTTCAGGCGGCGTTGTCCCCCGAACAAAGGGCGCAGGCTCTGCAGTATTCGGTCAGCGAAGGCTACGTGCCGCTGCGCCAGTGGCTGGCGGATCATATGCGTGCGATCGGGGTCGAATGCGGCATCGACAACATCCTGATCACCTCGGGGTCGCAGCAGGCGCTGGATTATCTGGGTAAGCTGTTCCTGTCGCCCGGGGACACGGCCCTGGTCGGGTGGCCCACCTATCTGGGCGCGCTGGCGGCGTTCAATGCCTACGAGCCGCGTTTTGACCAGCTCAGCATCAATGGCAACCGCGGGGCCGACGAATATGCAGCGGCAGCAGGTCAGGGCGCGGTCAAGTTTGCCTACCTGTCCCCGGATTTTGCCAACCCCACCGGCGAAACGGTCGACCTGCGTGGGCGCGAAACCCTGCTGGATCTGGCCGAGGATCTGGACTGCGCGATAATCGAGGACGGCGCCTATCAGGCCCTGCGCTATGACGGCGATCCGATCCCGCCCGTTCTGGCGCTGGAACTGGCCCGCAAAAGGTCGATCGAAGCGTGCCGCACCATCTATAGCGGAAGCTTCTCGAAAACCCTGTCGCCGGGCCTGCGCATGGGTTGGGTGGTGGCGGCCAAACCGGTGATTTCACGGCTGGTGCTGATGAAACAGGCCGCAGATCTGCATTCGGCCACGATCAACCAGATGGCGGTGCACCAGGTGGCACAAGCCTGTTTCGACACGCATATACCCTTGCTGCGCCGCGTCTATGGCGCGCGTCGCGATGCGATGCTGGCGGCGCTGAAGGAGCACATGCCTGAGGGTGTCACATGGACCCGCCCCGAAGGCGGCATGTTCATCTGGCTGACCCTGCCGAAAGAGATCAACGGCGCCGACCTGCTGGCGCGGGCATTGCAGACGGTGAAGGTTGCCTTTGTTCCGGGGCACGCGTTTTTCCCCGACGGCTCTGGCACAAACACCATCCGCCTCAGCTTCTCAAACTCGGACGAAGAGACCATCAGTGAAGGCGTACGCCGGTTGGGCGAGGCCCTGCGCGCCTGATCCGGAAAGGAAGCGTTAACCAGATTGCCGCAAGACTGCGGCATGATCCGTTTGCTTGCCCTGTTGCTGCTGGCGGCCTGTTCGGCTGGCACGCCCTATTTTCGCAACCTCCCTGCCACCCGCGTTGCCGTCAACGGCAGCGTGTTCGATGTGCGTGTGCGCAACGAACTGGCCGAGGCGGTGCGGGTGAACACGCAATATGCCCCGCGTCTGGGACCGATCCGCGATCGCGCGGCGCTGGCCATGGCGCAAGTATCGGGCTGCCCGATCCTGGACGTGCTGGGCGATGCCGCAGTGACGGTCGGCGTTCTGGGCTGCGACCGGGAAATGGGCGAGCGGCTATTGCTGACGGCGATCTCGCGTCCGAACTATGAATGTATCAGCTATGGGGGATTCGACTATGCGGTGTATGAATGCACCCCTTATTGAAACGCGCGGATTGTTGCGAGATTTGGCAAGATATTGTGGATAACTCGGATCATTGGTCCATATACTGCGTATCTCCGTTGACACCTCCCCCTTCGGTTGCGCAGACTTCCTACTCATAGGAATCACGGGACCCAGCGGCCATTGCGCTTTAGCAAACTCAAACTGACCGGCTTCAAAAGCTTTGTTGATCCGACCGATCTGATCATCGCGGACGGGTTGACGGGTGTGGTGGGTCCGAATGGATGCGGCAAGTCCAATCTGCTCGAGGCACTGCGCTGGGTCATGGGGGAAAACCGCCCGAAATCCATGCGCGGCGGCGCTATGGAGGATGTGATTTTTGCCGGCGCTGCCACGCGCCCCGCCCGCAATTTCGCCGAAGTGGTCCTGACCATGGACAACTCGGAACGTCTGGCGCCATCCGGGTTCAACGAGAGCGACCAGCTTGAGATCGTCCGCCGCATCACCCGCGATGTGGGCAGCGCCTACAAGACCAACGGCAAGGACGTGCGCGCCCGTGACGTGCAGATGTTGTTCGCCGATGCCTCGACCGGTGCACATTCACCGGCGCTGGTCGGCCAGAACCGCATTGCCGAACTGATCAACGCCAAACCCCGCGCGCGCCGCCGCATTCTTGAAGAGGCGGCGGGTATCTCGGGCCTGTATCAGCGCCGGCACGAGGCCGAGCTGAAATTGAAAGGAACCGAAGCCAACCTGACCCGGGTCGATGATGTGCTGGAACAATTGGGCACCCAACTGGCGCAACTCGCCCGTCAGGCCCGCCAGGCCGCCCGCTATCGCGAGATCGGCGAACAACTGCGGCAGGCTGAAGGGATGTTGCTGTATCGTCGTTGGAAAGAGGCCGACATGGCCCGCCAGCAGGCCGAGGAAAAACTGCGCGACCGCATCACCGAAGCCTCGCGCGCCGAGGCCGAAGCCCGCGCGGCTGCCGCCAAACGCGCCGAGATCGAAGAAACCCTGCCACCGCTGCGCGAGGAAGAAGCCATCGCCGCCGCCGTCCTGCAGCGCCAGCAGGTTCAGCGCGACCAGCTTTCCGATCAGGAATCCCGCGCACGCCAAACCATCGAAACCCTGACCAACCGCATCAAGCAACTTGGCAACGATATCGAACGCGAAGCCGGGCTGAACCGCGACGCAGGCGAGATGATCGAGCGTCTGGAATGGGAAGCCCGTGAGCTGGCCAAAGCGGCCGAAGGTCATGACGACAAAGTCTCCGAGGCGGCCGAAATCGCGCGCGAAGCCGCATCCGTGCTGCAGGACCGCGAGGATCACCTGTCGCAGGAAACCGAGGACATGGCCCGCCTCGTCGCGCGCCACCAGTCGGCGCAGCGGCTGGTCGAGGACAGCCGCAAGACCCTGTCCCGCTCTGAGGCCGAAGAAGACAAGGCGCGCGCCGCCGTGGATGAGGCCAAAGCTGCCCTGACCCGTGCCAGCGAAGCCTTTGAGGCCGCGCAGGACGGTGAGGAAGAAGCCCGCGAAGCCGCCGAAGCCGCCGAGGAAGCTCTGGCCTCCGCTGACGAACTGCGCAACGACACGCAGGCCCGCGAGGCGGAAGCCCGCGCGCAAAGGTCCGAAGCCGAAGGGGAGTTGGGGGCCATTCGCGCGGAAACCATGGCGCTGGCCAAACTGGTCGAACGGGATACGGCCGAAGGCGGGCAGGTGCTTGATCTGCTGCGTGTGGCGCCGGGCTATGAAAAGGCGCTGGGGGCTGCGTTGGCCGACGATCTGCGCGCGCCCCTGGTCGAAGGCGACGGTCCTTCCGGCTGGGTTCAGGTTGCGGGATATGACAATGATCAGCCCTTGCCCGACGGTGCGGAACCGCTGGCGCTGCATGTCTCGGGGCCGGATCGCCTCAGCCGCCGGATTGCGCAAATCGGGTTGGTGGATGCCGATCTGGGCGCGCGACTGCAAGCTTCTCTGAAGCCCGGCCAGCGGTTGGTGTCGCGGTCCGGCGATTTGTGGCGCTGGGACGGTTTCAGGGCCTGGGCCGAGGATGCGCCAAGCGCGGCGGCCCTGCGGCTTGAACAGCTCAACAAGCTGGAAGCGCTTAAGCAGGAACTGACCCGTACCGAAGCGCAGGCCGATGGTGCCCGCGCCGCGCACGAGGCGCTGTCTCGGAAACTGGCGGATGTGACCGAAGCCGATCGCCGCGCGCGCGAAGCCCGCCGTGCCGCCGATCAGCGCATGGCCGAAACCGCCCGCCTGCTGAGCCGGGCGGAGGCCGACCGCAACCTGGCGCAGGGCAAGCTGGAAACCCTGTCCCTTGCAGTGGATCGCCATACAGAGGACGCCATGTCCGCCCGGGTCCAGTTGCGCGAGGCCGAAGGCGCATTGAGTGGTCTGGGCGACCTCGACAGTGCCCGAGCGCAGGTCGAGGACATCAAGCAGACGGTCGAGGCGGCGCGGATCACCATGCTGACCCACCGCTCGACCCATGACGAATTGCGCCGAGAGGGCGAGGCGCGGACCCGACGCTCGCAAGAAGTGACGAAAGACCTCAGCGGCTGGAAGCACCGTCTGGAGACGGCGGAAAAGCGCATCTCGGAACTGGCTGAACGCAAGGAAAGCTCGGAAGAGGAACTGTCCGATGCTATGGCCGCCCCAGGCGAGATTGCCGAGGCCCGCGAGGAGTTAAACGAACTGATTGAGGCGGCCGAGGCCCGCCGGACCGAGGCCGCCGACAAACTGGCTGAGGCCGAGATCCAGCAGCGCGAGGTGGTCCTGGCCGAGCGCGAGGCGGAACGCCATGCCTCGGAAGCCCGCGAATCCCGCGCCGCCGCTGAAGCGCGCTGTGATGCGGCGAAAGAAAGCGTCGTTGCCGCAGCCGAACGCATTGCCGAGGATCAGCAACTGACCCCGAACCAGCTGCTGAACCAGTTGGACGCGAACCCCGACCAGATGCCCGCCGCAGATGCGCTGGAGGCCGAAGTGAACCGCCACAAGCGTCAGCGCGACGCCATGGGCGCGGTGAACCTGCGTGCCGAAGAGGACAGCAAAGAGGTTCAGGAGGAGTTCGACACCCTGAACAGCGAAAAGGCCGATCTGGAAGAGGCGATCAAGGCCCTGCGCAGCGGGATCGCCAGCCTCAACCGCGAAGGACGCGAACGGCTGCTGACCGCATTCGAACAGGTGAACGCGAACTTCGCCATGCTGTTCAAGCACCTGTTTGGCGGCGGTGAGGCCAATCTGGTCATGGTCGAAAGCGACGATCCGCTTGACGCGGGGCTTGAGATCATGTGCCAGCCGCCGGGCAAGAAACTCTCGACCCTCAGCTTGCTGTCGGGCGGTGAACAAACGCTGACGGCGACGGCGCTGATCTTCGGCGTCTTCCTCGCCAACCCCGCACCGATCTGTGTGCTGGACGAAGTCGACGCGCCGCTGGATGACGCCAACGTCACGCGTTTCTGCGACCTGCTGGACGAGATGTGCCGCCAGACCGACACGCGCTTCCTGATCATCACCCACCACGCCGTGACCATGGCGCGGATGGACCGGTTGTTTGGCGTCACCATGCAGGAACAGGGGGTCAGTCAACTGGTGTCGGTCGACCTCAAAAAAGCCGAGCAGATGGTCGCCTGATCCATCACTGCAATGTCATGCCCAATTCAGAGCCGCGCAGGGTAGGGTGGGGCATGACCCGTTTTCTGATCATTGCCCTGCTGACCGCCAGCCCGCTTGCGGCTGCAGAATGGACCACCAAACCCGGAGACGTCCCCCTGAGCGCGCAGGAATTGGACGCATTGGCGGGCCGCACGCTGACATTCTACGACGACGGAAAATCGAAATACTCGGTGGGTGGGGCCTATTCCTACACCTACGCCAGCGGCGAATCCGCGTATGGCACCTATTCCATCGCGGAGGACGGCAGCGTTTGCATCGCCTATCGCAACGGCTTCAGCCGCTGTGACCTGTATGTCCGCAGTGGTGAACGGCTGATCCTGATTGATCAGAAAGGGAACCGCTATCCGGTGCGGCCGGAGTGAGAGCGAGGCGTGCACCGTCGATCATTTCATCCACTGGCTGCAAGCGGGGCTAAGCTGCCTTGCGCTTTATTTACTATCGCGTTGCAAGCAGCTGATCTTGGAGTTCCCGTAGCAGCTTTCTCTTCATGGCCCGCGCGTAGTCCGCATAGCCGTTCGCGATTTCTACAAATGCGCCGGGCCCAGAAATTACATGGTTCGCATAGTAGGCTTGAACCTCTGTCTCGGCACCTTCGATCACTAGCCCGTTGACAGTCACGCGCTCGAAAGGAAAGTGTCTGTAAGCGCTTTCTGGCGGGTAGCGGTGGTTGTGGATGCCATCACCGGAAACATCGAGAACAAGCCTGTCACACCAAGACACCTCGCTAAGTTTAGTCGCTCCGAAACTAAGCGCAGCCCCTATTGCGGTCGGATATTCGGCCGCTCCGCGCTGATGGACGAACAAGCGCTCAATGAACCCGGATAAATCCTGTTCGTTGTGAATAAATTTCCAGGGAGAGATGATCGCTTGCTGGTAGTAACCACTCCATTCGTAGGCCATCAGCGCAACCGCATCAGGTCTGGACAGGATCACGCTTCGTACTGATGGGTCGGACAGTGCGGCAGCCAGGCCTTCACGCTGCATTTTGTATTCGGCATCGTCCACGCTGACCGAAACATCGAGTGCAAAAGCAAGGGCAGTCGAGCATTCTGGTTCTTCTGCTGTTGCCGGGCAGGTCGGCAGCAGCGCCAATAGGGCAATGCGTGCCAAAGGGATCATCGTGAACCGCTCCTTTGCAACGTGTTTGATGAAAGAACGATAGCATATCGCCCGGGATTCGTCAGAATCGGCGTTGCCAGAACACTTGAAGCTTCGGAACATCCTTCTGTGATATGTTCCGGTCTGGGTTCAAAGCAGAGATTTGATCACAACCGCCCCAGCAATTCCGCCGTTGGCCACGCATCCGCAGGCAGCCCCAACCGAACCTGTTCGGCCTGCACCGCAGCGCGTGTTCCAGCGCCCAGAATGCCATCGATCTTGCCCACGTCATGCCCGCGCGCCTGCAGCTTGCCCTGCAACTGCTTCATTTGCGCACCGGACAGCCCCTGCGCCGGATTGCCCGCATTGTAGATCTGCGCGCCTTCCAGGCGGGTGCCGAAATAGGCGGCGGTCAGAACATAGACAAAGCTCTGGTTCCATTCGAAATAAACGTCGAAATTCGGATAGGCTAGAAAGGCCGGGCCCTTGTGACCCTGCGGCAGGATCAGCGAGGCGGGCAAATCCGCCAACGTCCCATCGCGCGCCTGAACGCCCATCGCCTGCCACTCTGACACGGGCCGCGGTTTGCCGGGGCCAGACAGCGACCAATCCATCTGCGCAGGCACCGTGACTTCCTGCAGCCACGGCTGACCCGGTTGCCAGCCCAGATGCGACAGCATCTTTGCCCCCGACATCAGCGCATCGGGCGCGGATGTCTTCAATGAGACCTTTCCGTCGCCGTCCCCATCGACACCGTTTTCCAGAATGTCACGCGGCAGCATCTGCACCATTCCGATCTCGCCCGCCCATGCCCCGGTGGTGCGGGCCGGGTCGAAATTGCCTTGTTGGTACAGCTCGATTGCCGCGAAGATTTGCGGCCGGAACAGTTCGGGGCGGCGGCAGTCATGGGCCAGCGTCACCAGCGCGTTCCGGGTGTTGAAATCGCCCTGAAACGCGCCGTAGTCGGTCTCGAACGCCCAGAACGCCAACAACACGCCGCGTGAGACGCCGTATTCCCGTTCGATCCGGTCGAACACAGCATCGTATTTGCCTGACATGGCCTTGCCCCGGTCGATCCGGTTCTGCGAGATCAGGCGGCGGGAAAAATCGATGAAGGGTTTCTGGAACACGCCCTGAGCCCGGTCGGCTTTCAGCACAGCGCCATCCTGCTGAACACCATTGAAAAAGCCGTCCACGGTGGATGTGTCGAATCCCTGCTGGATGGCTTCGTCTTTCAGGCCCTTTACAAAGGAATTGAACCCGCCGCCGCATTGGGCAAAGGCAGGGGCGGCAAACAGGGTGGCGGCGATCAGGCCGGAAAGAAAACGCATGAGTGTGTCCGTCAGAAAATAAAGTTAAGCCCAACCCACACCGACACGAGGCCCAGTGCAAGCCCCCAAACCCGCCAAAGCATGTCACATGCGCGGAAAACCTCTGTCGCGCCGATCTCGCGCGGGGCTTCGCCATTGACCCAGGCCAGATCGCGCACCTGCCCGTCGTAGCTGCGCGGTCCGGCCAGTGCCACGTTCAGCGCCCGCGCCATCGCGGCTTCGGGCCAGCCTGCATTGGGCGAGATGTGTCTGTGTGCATCCCCTGTAATTTCAGGCCAGCGGTTCCATTGTCCCGACAACGCCACGATCATCAGACCGGTCAGCCGGGCCGGGATCAGGTTCAGCAGATCGTCGAACCGGGCCGCGGCCCAGCCGAATTCCCGATATTTGTCGTTGCGATAGCCGATCATGCTGTCGGCGGTGTTCACGGCCTTGTAGATCAGCAGGCCCGGAAGCCCCGCGACCAGAAACCAGAAGGCCGGCGCGATCACCCCGTCGCTCAGGTTCTCGGCGGCACTTTCGATGGCCGAGCGTGCGACCTGCGCCTCGCTCATGTCGCGTGTATCACGTGACACGATCATCGCGACCTTCGCGCGCCCTTCGGGCAGGGATACTCGCAACCCGTTCGCCACATCCTTCACATGCGACACCAGCGATTTCTGCGCCAGCAGGATGGCGCAGATCACGACCTCGGCCATCCATCCCAGAAACGAAAGCGCCCAGCCAATTAGGACCGACGCAACAACCAGCAGGGCGACAACCCCGACACCCTTGAGCCGTCGCATGGCCCCATGGTTCAGGCGCTTGTTCAGCCAGCCGATTGCATTGCCGATCACAACCGCAGGGTGACGCAACCGCGACCACAGCCAGTCCGGTTCACCCAGCGCAGCGTCCAGGGACATGGCGCAGATCAGCACGAACGCGCCAGTCACAGCGCGGCCTCAAGCCTGTCCCAGCCGTTGGCGGGCGGCAGACCAAGACGCAGGTAGGTTTCGGAATAGGGAAAGATGCGGCTCCAGATATGGGCCTTGGCCAGACGGTCCTGCCAGGCGGCGGCATTGTCCACCTCGTAGAGGCGGAACAGGGTCGTTCCACCGACCAGCCTTGCGCCCTTGTGCGTGACCAGCCTGTCCAGCTGTGCGGCTTCGTCACTCAACCTTGCATGGGTGGCCTCGGCCCAACCGGTGTCCTGCAGCGCCCGGGTTCCGATACGCAGGGCCGGACCCGATACCGCCCATGGCCCGGTCAGATCGTTCAGTTGGGCGATCATGTCCTTCGGACCGACGGCAAAGCCCAGCCGCAACCCCGCCAGCCCCCAGAACTTGCCAAAGCTTTTCAGAACGATTGTGCCGGGACGGTTCGACAGACGGATCAGAGAGGCGCCGGGTGTGACGTCGCAAAAGCTCTCGTCAATCACAGTCAGCGGGGAATTGGCGTCGCGCTCGGCCCAGATCCGGCCATCCGGGTTGTTGGGGTGCACGATCACCCGGGCCTCGGCCGCGCCGTCCCCGGTGACCGTCCAGCCCTGTGCGGCAAACGCCGCCGCGTGTTCATTATAGGTGGGCATCGTGATCCGGACCCGCCCCGTCGCTGCAAGCGCGGGAATGCGGGCGATCAGGGCCGACGCGCCGGGCGCGGGCAGAATCGCGGCCTCATCGGGAACCGACCAGAACTGTCGCGCAGCCTGAGTGAGAAGCTCGAACGCGCCGTGATCGGGCAGTTCCGTCCAGTCCGATGGCACCAGCCCGGACACATCGTAGGGATGAGGGTTGATCCCGGTCGACAGATCAATCCAGCCGCTGCGCATGCCGCCATAGCACCGGATGGCCCCGTCCAGCCCGCCGCCGTGATCCCGGTTGCTGCGCGGGTTCAGGTTGTTATCGCCGCCGATCATGTGAATTCTGCCCCAAAACGCCCGATTCAGCCCGCTTCAAGCGGATTTTTGCCTTTTTGACAAGCAAATCCGCGTGATCAGAGCCCCTCAGGGCCGTCATTAACACTTTGTTAAGGAAATCGCGTGATCACGAATTACGGGGGTCGGCACCGTTCACCTTATCAAGTGCCGAGGTTGTTGCAAATGAATGTTCTGATTGTTGAGAGTAACCCCGACCTTGGTCGGGTCTGGAAAAGGCATCTGGAAAGACAAGGCGCGA
The DNA here is from genome assembly GCF_056531525.1 of Ruegeria sp. N11. Lineage (NCBI taxonomy): Bacteria > Pseudomonadati > Pseudomonadota > Alphaproteobacteria > Rhodobacterales > Roseobacteraceae > Ruegeria > Ruegeria sp. N11. Next base: position 45,020 of record NZ_JBQFLX010000014.1, on the reverse strand, counting down.
TCGTTACGCTCGTCGCCGGGCAGGAGGCTGCGATCCTTGCGCTTTACGGAACGGCCTTTGATGTCATCGTGCTTGACCTGGTTCTGGAAACCGGCAGCGCGCTGGCGGTTGCGGATTTCGCCAGCTATCGCCGCCCCGAGGCGCGGGTGATCTTTGTCACCAACACCACGTTCTTCTCGGACGGTTCGATCTTTGCCCACAGTCCCAATGCCTGCGCTTATGTGCAAAGCGAAACGCCGCCAGAGGATCTGGCGGCGATGATCGAGCATTACGCAGCGGGTCGCTGATCGCGCCGGTGCGGTTCTGAATAATCCAGCACCGGGTTCACGGGAATGATGCGATGCGGGTTTATGCTGTCGTGGCTGTAGTGATAGTGACGCACAATGTGGTTCATGTTCACAGTCTGCGCGACGCCCGGCCACTGATAAAGTTCGCGCGTATAGGCCCAGAGGTTCGGGTAATCGATTAGACGGCGTTTGTTGCACTTGAAATGCAGATGATAGACCGGGTCGAACCTGATCAGAGTGGTGAACAGACGCCAGTCGGCCTCGGTAACGCGGTCGCCCATCAGATAGCGGCTCCGGGTCAGCCTCTCCTCCAGCCAGTCCAGCGTGTCGAACAACGGATGCACGGCCGCGTCATAAGCTTCCTGTGTGGTGGCAAAGCCTGATTTGTAGACACCGTTGTTGACGTCGGAATAGATGCGGGCGTTGACCGCTTCGATCTCATCCCTCATCGCCTCGGGCCAATAATCATCGGTATTGCCGGTGATCCCGTTGAAGGCGCTGTTAAACATCCGGATGATTTCCGAGCTTTCGTTCGACACGATCGTCTCCTGCGCCTTGTCCCAAAGGATCGGCACGGTCACTCGGCCCGAATAGGCAGGATCGGCTTTGGTGTAGATTTGATGCGCATGGGTCAGACCATAAAGCGTGTCGCCCGTGGCACCTTGCGCGTCCGGTTCGAATGTCCACCCCTGATCCAGCATGTCCGGGTTGACCACCGACACGGAGACATGATCACGAAGACCCTTCAGTTCCCGAAAGATCAGCGTGCGGTGCGCCCAGGGGCAGGCCAAACTGACATACAGGTGATAGCGCCCGCTTTCTGCGGCGAACCCGCCTCTGCCCGACGGGCCGGGGCTGCCATCAGCGGTCAGCCAGTTGCGAAACTGCGCGGCCGAGCGTTTGAAAGCTCCGCCGGTTGATTTGGTGTCATACCAGGTGTCATGCCACGTGCCGTCGATCAACAGGCCCATATCGGCTCCTCCGTTTGCAGTTCCCCTAAACATATGATGCCGCGCCGAACCTTCCTACGTCACCAAGCGCGCAACCGGTCTGCGCCCGTGCACATCCGGCGCTGGGATTTTCGTGCAACAGATCATTGGCAAGCCGCGCCATGTGACCCGGTTCACTGGATTTTTACATCCATGCCCTCACAATAAAGGGCACCGAAGGGGAATTTTTGTATGAGTACGTATGTTTCAAAGGAAATGCGCGCCGAGTTGGACGCCGCGCGAATCGCCACATTGAAGAAAACCAGCCGTTTGCGGGTGGAGATGGGCGACAATTACTTCAAGATCCTCAAATTGTGGAAAGACGGTTTCTCGGTTGAGGCCGCGACGACCCCGCGCCTGCGCGGGCTGGTCGATATCTATGACGGCGCGACCCACCTGTACCAATGTTTGATCATCGCCGATGAAGAGGAAGCGGGCGAAATGCGCTATGAATTCAAGCGCAACACCGTTGCCGCCGACAGCGCTCCGCTGGATTTCTACCGATCCCCCGATGCGCCGATCGCACTTCTGGGGCATGAGGACTAGGGGCGGATTTCCACCGTCCTACCGTTTTCCGTCAGGCTCCAAAGCTGCGCTATCTCGATATTGGAAATTGCAATGCAGCCTGCTGTCCAATCGCCGGGTAAGGTCGGCCCGACAACGCCGATGGGTTGCCAGTGGATGAAAATATCGCCACGGGGATCAACCCCTGCTGCCGCGCAAGGGCGATGCCCTTCGGTTGCGGATAATCAATCCCAATGGACAGGTGAAAAGCGCTTTGCGGATTGTCGCGATTGACGGCGAACGCACCCTCGGGCGTATTGCCGTCGCCTCCCCGTACCTTATTGCCATCCGCTGCAAACCCCAGCGCGATATCGGGCTGCATCACCACCGCGCCCTTCAGAGTAGCGGCCAGGTGCCGGGCAGATTTCTCGATCAAAAAGGCCCGGCGCACCTGTTACTGCAAGTCGCCAAACGCCCGTTTCAGCCGGGCGCAGGCGTCTTCGATCCGTGATTTCTGGGTCGCCAGATTGAACCGCTCAAACGTCTCGCCGCCCTTGCCGAAACCGGGGCCCGATGAGGTCGCGATCTTTGCATCCTCGCGCAGGCGGCGGACAAATTCGGCGTGATCCATCCCGGTGCCCGAGAAATCGACCCAGGCCAGATAGGTCGCCTGCAACGGCATCGACCACAGTCCGGGAATTTCGGCGATGGCGGCATCGAACAGTTTCCGGTTGTCGATCAGATGCGCGATCTGCGCATCGACCCATTCCGCCCCCGCAGGGGAATAGGCGGCGGTAACCATGGCAACACCCAGAGCGGATGGATCATAGTCCAGAGTGTAAAGCCGATGCCGCATCGTGGCGCGCAGCTTGTCGTCGGGGATGATCAGGTTGCCGGTGCGTTGACCCGCGATATTGAACGTCTTGGACGCCGCGGTCAGCGTCACTGTCCGGGGCCGCGCCTCGGGGGCGGCGACATCCATCGGCACGAAGGTGTTTCCAGGATAGACCAGATCGTGGTGAACCTCGTCTGAAACCAGAAGCAGCCCGTTGCGTTCGGCAAATTCGGCAACGGCCCGCAGTTCATCCGGCGTCCAGACCCGGCCCGACGGGTTCTGCGGCGAACACCACAGCAGCAGCTTCTCGGATCCGTCCAGCCGCGACTGCGCATCTTCCAGATCCAGCGCGTATGTATCGCCGTCGTGCACCAATGGGCATTCCACGACGCGCCGCCCGGTCTTGTTCACCTTATGGGCAAACTCGTGGTAAACCGGCGGGAAAATGACCACGCCGTCGCCCGGTTCGCTCCAGACATCCAGACACAGTGCAATGGCATTACCCAGGCCTTGCGCGGACAGCACCCAGTCGGTGTCGATTTGCCAGTTGTGCCGGGTTTTCATCCACCAGGCGATGGCCTCAAGGTATTGCGGGTGCTGCCAGGAATACCCGAAAGTCCCTTGATCGGCCGCCGCGCGCACCGCTTCGATCACGCAAGGCGCAGTGGCATAATCGGAATCCGCCGTCCACATCGCCAAACCGTCCCGGGGTGAAACCCCGTACAATTGTTCCATCTTGTCCCACTTGGTACAGTTGGTTTCGCGGCGGTCGATCGGGTCGTTGAAAGTCATGTCTGCTCCATTTGTCACGCCGAAAGCTAGCCACTATTGACACAAGCGCAAGGGGGGCGTTGCGGCTGGGCGCGCGTTGCCCTAAATCAGCCTCATGAAACGTGATATTCTGATCCATCCCGACCCCCGCCTGAAAAAGGTCTGCGCGCCTGTGGCCGACCTGACGGACGCGCTGCGCACGCTGGCCGATGACATGCTGGAGACGATGTATGATGCGCCCGGCATTGGCCTTGCCGCGCCGCAGATCGGCGTGCTCGAACGGCTGATCGTGCTGGATTGCATCAAGGAAGAGGGCGAAGCGCCGCGCCCGCTGATCATGTTCAACCCGGAAGTCATCGCCGCCTCGGAAGAAACCAATGTCTATGAGGAAGGCTGCCTGTCGATCCCTGAACAGTATGCCGAAGTGACCCGGCCCAAGGTGGTGGACGTGGCCTGGATGGACGAGAACGGCAATGCACGCACCGAAACATTTGACGGTTTGTGGGCAACCTGCGTTCAGCATGAGATCGACCACCTGAACGGCAAGTTGTTCATCGACTATCTCAAACCGCTCAAACGCCAGATGATCACCCGCAAGATGCAGAAGCTCAAACGTGAACGGGCCCGGACATGACCGTCCGCACCTGCCTGCCCTGGCCGGACAAGCGCCTGCGCACCAAGGCAGATGACGTCACCGAGATCACCGACGAAATTCGCGCCATCTGGAACGACATGATCGACACGATGGAGGCGATGCCGGGCGTTGGCCTCGCTGCGCCTCAGATCGGCGTCATGCTGCGGCTGGCGGTAGTCGATGGCTCGACCGAGCGGGGCCGGGCGATCCGGCTGGCGAACCCGGAAATCCTGCACCGTTCCATTGAGCTGCGCGAGCATGATGAGGCCAGCCCGAACCTGCCCGGTGTGTCGGCCAAGGTGAAGCGTCCTCGCGCGGTGACGGTAAAATACATCAATGAACAGGGCGTCGTCGACCGCCGCGACTTTGTCGGGATCGAGGCGACAAGCGTTCAGCATCAGATCGACCACCTGAACGGACGGATGTATTTCGACCGCCTCAGCAAGGTCAAACGCGACATGCTGCTGCGCAAGGCCAAGAAACTCACGTAGGCCGGGCTTCAGCCCGGCACCCCAGCACCTCCGGAGCCGACGATGCGCATAATCTTCATGGGAACCCCTGATTTCTCGGTCCCGGTGCTGGATGCGCTGGTCGAGGCCGGGCACGAGATCGCCGCCGTCTATTGCCAGCCGCCGCGCCCGGCCGGACGTGGAAAAAAAGACCGTCCGACCCCCGTACATGCCCGCGCCGAGGCGCTGGGCCTGACCGTCCGCCATCCCGTTTCGCTGACATCAACCGAAGAACAGGCCAAATTCGCGGCACTGCAGGCAGATGTTGCCGTTGTTGTCGCCTATGGGCTGCTCCTGCCGCAACCCGTTCTGGATGCGCCCGCGCGGGGGTGTCTGAACATCCATGCCAGCCTGCTGCCGCGATGGCGCGGCGCCGCCCCGATCCACCGGGCAATCATGTCGGGGGACGCGCAGACTGGTATCTGCATCATGCAGATGGAGGCCGGACTGGATACAGGCCCGGTCCTGCTGCGTCAGGCAACTGATATCGGGCCCGAGGAGACGACAGTCCAATTGCACGACCGGCTGTCTGACATGGGCGCCGGGCTGATCGTCGAAGCGATTGCCAAACTGCCTGATCTGACACCCGAGCCGCAGCCCGATGATGGCGTGACCTATGCCACCAAGATCGACAAGGCTGAGGCGCGCATCGACTGGGCACGGCCCGCCGCCGAGGTTGATCGCCAGATCCGCGGCCTGTCACCGTTTCCCGGCGCATGGACGGATATCAGTGGCGAGCGCATCAAGCTGCTGGCGTCGCGTCTGGCTGAAGGGCAGGGCGCACCGGGCGAGGTTCTGGATGCAACCCTGCGCGTGGCCTGCGGTGACGGGGCGGTCGAACTGCTGCGCTTGCAAAGGGCGGGCAAAGGCGCGCAGGATAGGGAAACCTTTCTGCGGGGCTGGCCGATCCCAACCGGCACCCGGATGTCTGCGGAGTAAGCTGAATGTTCATGATCCTGATGGGGACCGTCGTGATCGCCGGAATCGTGGGGTACCTGGCCGAGAAGACGGGTTTTACGCATAACGGATATCTGCCCTCGATCATCATCTGCGTTGGCGGGGCTTTTCTGTTCTATTTCGTCCGTATCATGTTCGGCATCAGCTTTGGCCCGCCCGGTCTGGACGCAATGCTGTCATCTATCGGGGCACTGATCATCGTGCCGACGCATTGGAGGAAATGACATGCCGGTTGTCGCCCTGATCGTGATCGGAGCCGCCGCAGGTTTCCTCGCCACGCGATTGATGCGGATCGAGGCGGATATTCCCACCACCATGCTGATTGGCATCGTTGGCGCTCTGATTGGCGGCTTTGTGTTGCGGATGCTGGTGACTGTGATGGGCTGGCTTTCCGGCTTCGTGGGCGCTGTTTTGGGCGCGCTTCTGGTGATCTGGCTGTGGCAGAATTACCTGCGGCGCTGATGTCTTGACCTTTCGGTGCGTTGGGGGCCAGATCACGGCCGATCCGCAACGTAAGGAAGTCCAATGCCGCATGATCTGAAACCGGGTGACGTCGCCCTGATGGGTGTCCCGCTGGACCTGCATTCCTCTTTCCTGCAAGGTCCGGCCTTTGCCCCGGGCCGCATCCGCGAGGCGTTGCATTCCGGTGCCGCCAATCTGACCGCCGAAGACGGCACCGATCTGGGCGCGACCGACCGGTTCAGGGACACGGGCGATCTGGACGTGTTCGAGATGCGCGGCCAGGAACCCATTGACCGGATCGAAACAGGGGCAGCCGAGCGCATCGCCACAGGCGCGCGGTTGTTGTCGCTGGGCGGCGATCATTCGGTCGCCTTTCCATTGATCAAGGCGCATTCCGAACGGTACGAAGGGCTGAACATCCTGCATATCGATTCACACCCCGATCTGTATGACGAACAGGATATCGGCCCGCTTGGCCATGGATGCCCCTTTGCCCGCGTGATGGAAAGCTGCCGGATCAATCGTCTGATGCAAGTTGGCATCCGGACGATGAACACCCATCAGCGAGAGCAGGCCGAAAAGTTCGGGGTCGAGGTCATCGACATGCGCAACTGGCGATCCGACCTGCAGATTTCTTTCGAAGGTCCGGTCTACCTGTCGCTGGATCTGGATGCGCTGGACCCGGCCTTTGCGCCCGGTGTCTCGCATCACGAACCCGGTGGACTCAGCACGCGCGAGGTCATCGACCTGATAAACCGGTTTCAGGGCCAGCTGGTCGGTGCGGATATCGTGGAACTGAACCCGCATCGCGACCCTTATGGCATGACGGCCATGGTCGCGGCCAAGTTTGTCAAGGAAGTCGGCGCGCGCCTGCTGCGCCGTTAGCGGTCGTCACAAACCTCGGCTGATCCAAGCCGCGGGGCGGTGCCGGTCGTCATGCCAAACAGTTCGGTCTCGGCCGCGGTCATCCAATGCATGCCCTCGGCCGGGGCTGCGGCCAGCGTGAACCAATAGAACTCCTCGGGCGCGCCGATATCGCGGAAATAGTCCAGATAGCGGTCGTGTTCGGGGTCGGTGGTTGGAATTTCGGTCGCAACGATGCCTGCCCCGCTCCAGCTGTGAACGCCGACGCAGGCACCCGGCTGCAAAATGCGCCGCTTGCCGGCCAGGAACAGATCCGTTCCGCCAGACGCAATCAGCCCGTTTGACGGAACGATGATGTCGAACCCCGCTTCATGCACTGCGCGGCTGAACACCACATTGGCGTCGTCGTCTGCCGACCCTTCGATATTCAACAACACCAGCGTCCGGATGTCTGGGTTGCGCGCGACGACCTTTTCAAAGGCGGCAAGCGTGGTGTCATCGATTGTGCCGGTTGCGATGATCTGATCATCCCGGGCGACAAACTGCACAGGCTGGTAGAACGTGCCGCATGACGCCAGCAGGCTCAGGCAGGTGCAAATAATGGCTGGGCTGGTTTTCATCCGGATACTCGCACTGTGACGGCCATGAGGTATCAGCGCGCAGATGGCCCGTCCACCGGTCAGGGCGACACTGCGGATCAGACCTGCGCCTTCTTGGGTTTGAACGGGGCCATTCCGGCACGGGCCAGTTCATCGGCACGCTCGTTATCGTGGTGTCCGGCATGGCCTTTGACCCATTCCCAGGTCACGTGATGGCGCGACTGCGCTTCGTCCAGCCGCTGCCACAGATCGACATTCTTGACCGGTTTCTTGTTCGAGGTTTTCCAGCCGTTTTTCTTCCAGCCGAATATCCAGCCGGTGACACCGTTTTTGACATAGGCGCTGTCGGTCACGATGGTAATCGCGGACGAACGCTCCAGTGTTTCCAGCGCACTGATCGCGGCCAGCAATTCCATCCGGTTGTTGGTGGTTTCGGCCTCTCCGCCGTTCAGTTCACGCTCTTTCAGAATGCGTTCGCCATCCACCGCGCGCAAAAGAACACCCCATCCGCCGGGACCGGGATTTCCCGAACAGGCACCATCGGTGTAGGCAAACAGATCAGGCATGGGCGAAAACCAGAACGAACCCGTCATAGGACCCGGCCAGCCCTTTTCCCATCCCGGTCACGCAACGATCCAGCGTGAAACCGGCATCGGCCAGCGCCGTTTCGATCTCGGGTTGCGAATAATAGGTGTAGTACCGGTCCAGATCGTCGCGATGTTCGCCCGTACCCAGCTTCATGCCCAGAAACAGCTGGCCGCCGGGTTTCAGCGCCCGGTGGATCGTGCTCAGGTGTCCGGGGAAATCGGCGCGTGGGGCGTGCAGCAGGGAAAAGCTGGCATAGATGCCGTCATATTCGGCCTCTTCGGTGACGTCTTCGAACGTACCCAGATGCGCATCCACCCCGTTTTCGCGGGCATGGTCCACAAAGGCTGGCGTGGCATCCAGCGCCCTGACCTTCAGGCCCTGCCGCATCAGAAACGCGCTGTCCGATCCGGGGCCCGAGCCCAGATCCAGCACGTATCCGCCTGCGCCGACCGCGTCGGCAAAAGCCTGTCGTGCCTCAAGCTGTTCGGCAGGCAGCGGCATCTGCAGATAGTCCGATACCCGGCTGGTATAGGCGTCGATCGTTTTCCGGTCCGGCATCACGCAGGTTCCCTCAGTACGCGCGGCACTTTGAACTCCACGTTTTCCACGGCGGTCTCAACCAGTTCGACGGTCACGTCGTAATGATCACGAAAAGCGTCGATCACCTCATTGACCAGCACTTCGGGGGCCGAGGCTCCGGCGGTGATAGCGATGCTGGAAATCCCCTCAAGCGCACGCCAGTCGATCTCGGTCGCGCGCTGAACCAACTGTGCATAATTGCACCCCGCGCGCGACGCGACCTCGACCAGACGGCGCGAGTTGGACGAGTTCGGCGCGCCCACCACCAGCAGGGCATCGGATTTCGGCGCCACCGACTTGACCGCTTCCTGCCGGTTGGTGGTGGCGTAACAGATGTCTTCCTTGTGCGGACCGACAATGGCGGGGAACCGCGCCTCAAGGGCTGCTACGATATCCCGCGTGTCATCCACCGACAGGGTGGTCTGCGTGACAAAGGCCAGCTTGCCCGGGTCGCGCACCTGTACCTGCGCCACATCGTCGACGGTTTCCACCAGCAGCACCTCGCCATCGGGCAGTTGCCCCATGGTGCCGACAGTCTCGGGATGGCCCTTGTGGCCGATCATGATCATCTGCAACCCGGCATCCGCGTGGCGCTGTGCCTCGACATGGACCTTGGACACCAGCGGGCAGGTGGCGTCGACATAGATCATCTCGCGCTGGGCGGCTGTTGCAGGAACTGATTTTGGCACACCATGGGCGGAAAAGATCACCGGCCGGTCGTCGGGGCATTCGTCCAGCTCCTCGACAAAGACCGCGCCCTTGTCGCGCAGCCCGTCGACCACGAATTTGTTGTGCACGATCTCGTGGCGCACATAGACAGGCGCGCCCCATTTCTGCAGCGCCATTTCCACGATCTTGATCGCACGGTCCACACCAGCGCAGAAGCCCCGCGGGGCAGCAAGGTAGAGTGTCAGGGGCGGCTTGGTCATTGGGCGGTCTCCTTACGGCACAGGTATTTCTTTTCCTGGCCTTGGTCCAGACAGAACCGCGTCACTGATCTGACATGAATCGGTGTTACCAAGATGGTGTTTCAGCACCTGTTCCTAGTTAAAGAAAGCGCGGCCAGGATCCAGATCCTGACCGCGCATATTTTTTCCCCATCAAGAAAACGTTGGCCGGGTCAGTGCCCACCAGCGACCGCGACACTGCGCGTCTCAGCGGGCATCTCGCGCGGAGGGCGGCCGATCACGTCGCGCAGGTCCTCGAGTTCAATGAAGTTGTCGGCCTGGCGGCGCAGCTCGTCCGAGATCATCGGCGGCTGGCTACGGATGGTCGAGACGACCGAAACGCGCACGCCCTGGCGTTGCAGGCTGGCAATCAGCGGGCGGAAATCCCCATCGCCCGAGAACAGCACGATATGATCCACGCGCGGTGCCAGTTCCATGGCATCGACGGTAAGCTCGATATCCATGTTCCCTTTGACTTTCCGACGCCCCATGCTGTCGGTGTATTCCTTGGCCGGCTTCGTCACCATGGTGAAACCGTTATAGTGCAGCCAGTCGACCAGCGGGCGGATGGGTGAGTATTCGTCGTTTTCCAGTAGCGCCGTGTAATAAAAAGCTCTAAGCAGTTTGCCTCTGCGCATGAATTCCTGACGCAGCAACTTGTAGTCGATATCAAAGCCGAGTGCTTTTGCGGCCGCATAAAGATTCGAGCCGTCGATGAACAGCGCCAGCCGCTCGTCCTTGTAAAACATAAATAGGTCCTTCCGGTATAATCCAGAGCGCCGCTTGTTACGTGAGTGAGCGAGTGAGAAAAATTATGGGCACCCCGATACCCCATAATTTAGTGCTTTTAATGTGTATCGCAAGTATGCAATTCGCCGAATATAGGGGGTGTAATGGTTAATTCTTCGTTAATCGCGGTTGTAGCGCTGGGCGCCAATCTCAGTCTGAGAGGAGCCGCGCCAGAAATGACCCTACGTCAATCTCTGGATGCGCTGGCGCATCGGGGCGTGGTGATTCGCTCTGTCAGCCGCTTTTTTGCGACCCCCTGTTTTCCCGCCGGTGCGGGTCCAGATTACGTCAATGCCGCGGCTTTGATCGAAACGGATCTGGCACCGGAAGACCTGCTTCAGATCCTGCACGAGGTCGAGCATGAGTTCGGGCGCGAACGCGCGCAGCGCTGGGGAATGCGGACGCTGGATCTGGATCTGGTCTGTTACGGCGACCAGGTGCATCCGGACCGGGCGGAGCATGACAGCTGGCGCACCCTGCCGACGCAGGACCAGGCCCGTCAGGCTCCCGACCGTCTGATCCTGCCGCACCCACGCCTTCAGGACCGGGCTTTCGTGCTGGTTCCGATGGCGGACGTGGTGCCCGACTGGCAGCATCCCGTACTGGACCGGACAGTGACCGAGATGGTCGCAGCTCTGCCGCCTGAAGATGTTGCGCAGGTTACGCCGCTGTGATCCGCGCATTTTCGGTATTTCCCGCTTGTCAATGCCGGGATTCGCGCTTAGATAATCCCCTTCCTGACATGGATTCAGTAACGGAGAGCGCTCAATGGCCCGCGTGACGGTTGAAGACTGCGTAGACAAGGTACCGAACCGGTTCGAACTGGTGATGCTTGCCGCCCATCGTGCGCGCGAGATTTCCGCCGGTGCGTCGATCACCGTGGATCGCGACAACGACAAGAACCCCGTCGTGTCGCTGCGCGAGATTGCCGACGAAACCCAAAGCGCGGATGACCTGCGCGAGCGCCTGATCGAAGCCAACCAGACCCAGATCGAGGTTGATGAGCCGGAAGAAGATCAGATGGCGCTGCTGATGGGTGCGGAATCGGACAAGCCTGCCGATGACGACATGTCGGAAGAAAAGCTCCTGCGCGCTCTGATGGAGGCACAGGGTCAGGGGTAAGCCCAAAGAATGAGGGTGCGGACCGGATGATTTCTGCTGACGACCTGATTGCGCTGGTCCGCAACTACAACCCAAAGACAAATGCTGATCGCATCGCCCGCGCCTATGAGTTCGGGATGCAGATGCACGAAGGGCAGTTCCGCCATTCCGGCGAGCCCTATTTTTCCCATCCCGTTGCCGTTGCCGCCATCCTGACCGAACAGCGTCTGGATGATGCAACGATCATCACGGCGCTGCTTCACGACACGATCGAAGACACCAAAGCCAGCTATGGCAAGGTCTCGGAACTGTTCGGCGATGAGGTCGCCAAACTGGTCGACGGCGTCACCAAGCTGACCAACCTGCAGCTTTCCAGCCGCGAAACAAAGCAGGCCGAGAATTTCCGCAAGCTGTTCATGGCCATGTCCAAGGACCTGCGGGTCATTCTGGTCAAGCTGGCTGACCGACTGCACAACATGCGCACCATAAAGGCGATGCGCCCGGAAAAGCAGGTGCAGAAAGCGCGCGAGACGATGGATATCTATGCGCCGCTCGCAGGCCGCATGGGGATGCAGTGGATGCGCGAGGAACTCGAAGACCTCGCCTTCCGCGTCCTGAACCCCGAAGGCCGCCAGTCGATCATTCGCCGCTTCATCACCCTGCAACGCGAAACCGGCGACGTGATCCACCGCATCACCGGCGACATGCGGCATGAGCTGGAAAAGGCGGGCATCGAGGCCGAGGTCTTTGGCCGCGCCAAGAAACCCTATTCGATCTGGCGCAAGATGCAGGAAAAGGATCAGGGCTTCTCGCGCCTCTCGGACATCTACGGATTCCGCATCATCACGCCCAGCGAGGAAGATTGCTATCGCACCCTTGGGGCCATTCACCAGCGCTGGCGCGCGGTGCCCGGTCGGTTCAAGGATTATATCAGCCAGCCCAAATCGAACGGCTATCGCTCGATCCACACCACGGTTTCGGGGCGTGACGGCAAACGGGTCGAAGTTCAGATTCGCACCCGCCAGATGCATGACGTTGCCGAAACCGGTGTCGCCGCGCACTGGTCCTATCGCGATGGGGTGCGCTCGGAAAACCCGTTTGCAGTCGACCCGGCCAAATGGATCGCCAATCTGACCGAACAATTCGACAACGAGGAAGATCACGAAGACTTCCTCGAAGCGGTCAAGCTCGAGATGTATTCCGACCAGGTGTTCTGCTTCACCCCCAAGGGTGACGTGGTGAAACTGCCGCGCGGGGCGACACCGATCGACTTTGCCTATGCAATTCATACCCGCATCGGGCATGCCTGCGTGGGGGCAAAGGTCGATGGTATCCGGGTGCCGCTGTGGACCCGGCTCAAGAACGGACAGTCGGTGGACATCATCACCGCCGATGGCCAGACGCCGCAGGTCACATGGCTGGAGATTGCCGTCACCGGCAAGGCGCGCACTTCGATCCGTCGTGCCCTGCGCGAGGTTGACCGCGAGCGGTTCATCAAACTGGGCAAGGAACTGGCCCGCGCCGGGTTCGAACATGTGGGCCGCAAGGCCACCGACAAGGCGCTGGACACCGCCGCCAAGCACCTGCGCCTCAAGGACCGCCATGAATTGCTGGCCCGTCTCGGCAGCGCCGAACTGACCGCGCACGAGGTGGTCAGCGCCGTCTATCCCGAACTGACCCAAGACGACGGCGATGCCATCCCGCTGCGCCGCGCGGTCATCGGGCTTGAGGCGGGGCAGAAATTCGACCGCGCGCCCTGCTGCCAGCCGCTGCCGGGTGAACGCATCGTTGGCATCACCTATCGTGGCAAGGGCGTGGTGGTCCATGCCATCGACTGCGACCGGCTGTCCGAATTCGAGGATGAGCCCGAGCGTTGGGTTGATCTGCACTGGCATCACGGCACCCATCAGGCGGTTTATGGCGCGACACTTGATCTGACCATCGGCAATGATGCCGGTGTGCTGGGGCGAATCTGCACATTGATCGGCGAGAAAAAGGCTAATATCTCGAACCTGGAATTTGTCGACCGAAAACCGGATTTTTACCGCCTGCTGATCAATGTCGAACTGCGTGATCTGGAGCAGTTGCATTCGCTGATGCTGATGCTCGAAGCGGAAAGCGACGTTGCCGCGGTGGAGCGTTTCAGGGATCGGACTAAAACCGCAGTGGCGGCTGGTTGAGAGAGGGTGATCACGAGTGGTTTTCAAGCGCCGAGACCGACGCTCGCCTGCCCGGATCGCTTCGGAATTTGTCTATCCCCGTGGGGGCTGGACCCGTGCCTTTCACTATGTCAAACACCGCGTCCGTCGCCTGCCTGACACGCCTGAACGCATTGCGCGCGGTATCGGGGCAGGGGTCTTTGCCGCATTCACCCCTTTCTATGGTCTGCACTTTCTGGTCGCGGCGGTCGGCGCGCGGCTGATCAACGGCAATATCCTGGCCTCCCTCAGCGGTACGTTTTTCGGCAATCCTCTGACTTATGTCCCCATCGGTGTGATCTGCCTACAAACCGGGCATTTCCTGCTGGGAACCGAGTTCGAAAAAAGCGAAACCCGGGGTCTGATGGGCAAGTTCGCCGATGCCATGGGCGATCTGAAGGACAATTTCTTCGCGATGTTCACCGACCGGGTCGCAGACTGGGACGGACTGAGTATCTTCTATAGCGAGGTATTTTATCCCTACATGATCGGCGGCGTCCTGCCGGGCCTTCTGGCCGGGATAATCTGCGGGTATCTCAGCCTCCCGCTGATCCGCAAATACCAGCAGCGCCGCCGGGCGAAGATCAAGGCGAAATTTGAAGAAATCAAACGGCTGGCCGGCGCAAAGACTGCAGTTCCCGAAACAAAGCCTCTAGGCTCGGGCCAAAACCAGAAAAAGGAATCGCGTGATGTCTGACAACTATCTGCGTCTGGGCGTGAATATCGACCACGTGGCCACCGTGCGCAACGCACGTGGTGGGGACTATCCCGACCCTCTGCGCGCCGCAAGGATCGCGGAAGAGGCGGGCGCGGACGGCATCACCGCGCATTTGCGCGAAGACCGCCGCCATATCTCGGACGCCGATATCGACGGGCTGATGGAGGTTCTGTCAGTGCCCTTGAATTTCGAAATGGCCGCGACCGACGAAATGCAGAAAATTGCCCTGCGCCACAAACCGCACGCAGTGTGTATTGTCCCGGAAAAGCGCGAGGAACGCACCACCGAAGGCGGGCTCGAAGTCGCGCGCGAGGAAAACAAGCTGGCCCATTTCATCGCCCCCCTGCGCGATGTCGGTTGCCGCGTGTCGATCTTCATCGCCGCCGACAAGCGCCAGATCGACGCCGCCCACCGTATCGGTGCCGAGGTGATCGAACTGCATACCGGCGCCTATTGCGATTTCCACGCCGAAGGCCGAATGGAAGACGCCGCGCGCGAGCTGGAAGCGCTGCGCGAGATGTCCACATACGCCCATTCGCTGGGGCTTGAAGTTCACGCGGGCCATGGCCTGACCTATGAATCGGTCAAACCAGTTGCCGCTTTCCCCGAGGTGCGCGAACTCAATATCGGCCATTTCCTGATCGGCGAGGCGATTTTCCGGGGCCTCACCCCAGCGATTGCCGAGATGCGCCGCCTGATGGACGAGGCGCGCGCATGATCACGCCCGCCTTTGTCGCCATCTGGTTTGCCTGGCTGATGGCCGGCGGCTCTCCTGGTCCGGCGACGATGGGCATCGCGAGCACCGCGATGAACGAAGGCCGCCGCGCCGGGCTGGTCTTTGCCTTGGGCATCTGCGCCGGGTCCGCTGCATGGGGCATCGCCGCCGCGCTGGGGCTGTCGGCGATCATGCTGGCCAATGTCTTGGTATTCGAGGTGATCCGTTACATCGGCGTGGCCTATCTGGGCTGGCTGGCCCTCAAGGCCCTGCGCCGCGCCTTGTCCGCGGATGAGGTCGCGCTGGGCAACCCGATCCGCGGCTCGCTGCAAGCCATATTCGCCAAAGGTGCCGCCATCAACCTGACCAACCCCAAGGCGATCCTCAGCTGGGGCTCGATCTACGCCATCGTCGCGCCCAACGACGCCAGCCTTTCCATGCTGCTGGGCTATTTCGGCATGCTTTACGCAGGCTCACTGCTGATCTTCATCGGCTACGCCTTCCTGTTCTCCTCCGAACGCACGGTCCGCGCCTATCGCCGCGCCCGTCGCTGTTTCGATCTGGCCTTTGCCGGGTTCTTTGGCGTGGCGAGCTGCAAGATTTTGACGGTGAGGTTGGCGTGATGGACATAACTGCACTTTTGGCCACTGCGGCAGCGTTTTTCATTGTTGCTGTCTCGCCCGGCCCGGCTAATATTTCTAATGCAGCGATTGCAATGAAACACGGCCGTAGAACCAGTCTGATCTACGGTTTCGGGCTTTCGTCCGGTTTGGTCTTTTGGGGATCGGTCGCGGCTAGCGGCATGGGGGCCGTGTTGCAAACCTCGCTCTACCTGCTCATTACGTTGAAGATTCTGGGCGGGTTGTATCTGCTGTGGCTGGCCTGGCAATCCTTCAAATCGGCGATGCAGCCGATTGAACAGCCAAAAACTACTGCGAATGGCGGCAATTGGTATTTGCGAGGTTTGATTCTGAACCTGTCAAACCCGAAATCCGTCATCGCCTGGATGGCCGCCCTTTCGGTGGGGCTGGGACCCGACGATGGCTTACTGAATCTGGCGCTTGCCACACTGACTTGTATGGTCGTCGGCTTTGCCAACAATGCGGCATATTCGGTTGTTTTCTCGTTCGATGGAATGATGCAGGGATACCGCCGCTGTCGTCGCTGGATTGATGGCGCTGCGGCTGGTCTGTTTGCGTTGGGCGGGTTCGGATTGATCAGATCGGCGTTTGCCAGATGATCCTCGGCATCGGCACAGACCTCGCAAACATAGACCGCATCCAGGGCACGCTCGACCGGTTCGGCGACCGGTTCCGCAACCGTGTCTTCACCGAAACCGAACAGCGCAAGGCCGAACGCCGCGCCGACACCGCGGGCACTTATGCCAAGCGCTGGGCCGCAAAAGAGGCGTGTTCCAAGGCGCTGGGCACCGGTCTGCGCATGGGCATTGCGTGGAAGGACATGGCCGTGACCAATCTGCGCACCGGCCAGCCCGTTATGCATGTCACCGGCTGGGCTGCCGAACGGCTGAAGGAAATGACCCCTCCGGGGCACGAGGCCATCATCCACGTCACCCTGACGGACGACCACCCCTGGGCGCAGGCGTTTGTTGTGATCGAGGCGCGCCCCGTTCAAGATCGCCCCGCGCAGCCTTGACTTGCCCCCACCCGACCCGCATGAAGCACCCCAACAAACCAAGGACCGGAGAGCAGTATGGCCGAGGAAGCCAAATCAGGTAACGCCGTCTGGGAGACGATCAAAACCATCGTCTATGCCCTGCTGATCGCGGGCATTTTCCGCACCCTGTTCTTTCAGCCCTTCTGGATCCCGTCCGGCTCGATGAAACCCACCTTGCTGATCGGCGACTTCCTGTTCGTGAACAAGATGGCCTACGGCTACTCCTACGCGTCCTGCCCCAGCGTGATCATTCCCAGCGTCGGTCTGAACATCGATGCCGAGGATATCTGCGGCTGGATGCAGGGGGATGACAATACGCGCATCTGGGGCGGCGAGCCCGATCGCGGCGATGTCATCGTCTTCCGCCACCCCGTCACAGGGCGCGATTTCATCAAACGGCTGATCGGCCTGCCCGGCGACCGCATTCAGGTCCGCGACGGGGTAATCATTCTGAACGGCACTCCCGTGCAGCAAACCCCCGACGGCGTGTTCACCGAAATCGCCGAACCGCAAGGCCCGCAGGGTCTGCGCCCGCGCTGCGAAAACGGCCCTGTCGGCATTGGTGGTGCCTGTGAAAAAAGCCGCCTGATCGAAACCCTGCCGAACGGTGCTTCCTACGAGGTGCTGAACATCCGCAATCAGGGGTCCGACAACACCGGCATCTACACGGTGCCCGAAGGCCACTATTTCTTCATGGGCGACAACCGCGACAATTCCAGCGACAGCCGCGTGCCACAGTCCGCAGGCGGCGTCGGCTATGTTCCTTATGAAAACCTGATCGGCCGCGCCGACCGGATTATGTTCTCGTCCGCGGGCCGTTCGATGCTGTTCTTCTGGACCTGGCGGGGCGACCGCTTCTTCAAGGCGGTCAATTGAAGCTTTCAGCCGAAATAAAAGCCTTCCAGCAGCGTTTGGGGTACGAGTTCAAAAACCCCGAAATTCTGCTGCGCGCGCTGACCCACGGATCGGTGTCCTCGACGACCCGGCCCGACAATCAGCGGCTCGAGTTTCTGGGCGACCGGGTCCTGGGCTTGGTGATGGCCACCGCATTGCTTGAGGCGGACAAAAATGCCTCCGAAGGCCAACTGGCCCCGCGCTTCAACGCACTTGTCCGCAAAGAGGCCTGCGCCGACGTGGCCCGCCAAATCGATCTGGGCGCGGTCCTGAAATTGGGCCGGTCCGAGATGCTGTCCGGCGGGCGCCGCAAACAGGCCTTGCTGGGCGACGCGATGGAGGCGGTGATCGCCGCTGTCTACCGCGATGCGGGGTTTGAGGCTGCCCGCGATGTCATCCTCGCGCTCTGGGGCGATCGTATTCACAAGGTCGAGGCGGACGCCCGCGACGCGAAAACCGCGCTGCAGGAATGGGCGCAGGCCCGCGGTCAAAAGCCGCCCGCTTACGTCGAAGTCAAGCGCAGCGGTCCTGATCACGCCCCGGTCTTCACCATTGCCGCCCGTCTGCAGGACGGAACCGAAGCGCAGGCTACGGCCGGATCAAAGCGGCAGGCGGAACAGGCTGCAGCTAAGGCGCTGCTGGAAAATCTCGCGAAATAACCCGACAGGGATCCGTCTTCATCTGGCCGAAAATATCTCGGGGGTGAGCCCGGATGACATCCGGGCGAGGGGGCTGGCCCCCTACCGGTCGGATTGGCGCGGCCGATCCGACGCTTAGACCACCCGGATATACGCGGTCAGCCCGGTTTTCTGATGCTCGATTACATGGCAATGAAATGCCCAGTCGCCGGGATTGTCGGCGACCAGCGCGATCTCGGCCACCTCGTCCTTCAGCAACAGCATCGTGTCGGTCATCAGGGGTGGAAGTTGGCGCAGGTTCGATTTCAGCGGCACAAAGGCCAGCCCATGCAGGTGGATCGGATGCAGATTGGGCGATTCATTGCGCAGCCGAAGCACATAGGTTTTGCCCATTTCCAATGTGGCCAGCGGGCCGACACCCTGGGCCGCATCGCCGGGCCACGGGGTCCTGTTGACCGACCAAAAATTGTAACCCAGCGAACCGCAGAACCCGTTATTGGGCGCGCCGCCCTCGGGTGTCCAGCCAAAGACGAATTCGTGCACCTCGGCCCGCACCAGATCCGGCCTGGCGACCGGGTTGATGGGCAGGGGGCGCAGGTCCCGCAAGTCCCGCGAAAGCGTTGCTCCGACAGACCGCAGTCGCGCCATGGCAACCGGTGCACTTCCCGGCAGTTTCGCCATCAGATCGACGGTTCGCCCCTCACCGGCAGGCATCGCAACGGCAAAGTCGACCCGTTGGCCGGGACCGACCAGCAAC
This sequence comes from Ruegeria sp. N11, assembly GCF_056531525.1. Taxonomy (NCBI): domain Bacteria; kingdom Pseudomonadati; phylum Pseudomonadota; class Alphaproteobacteria; order Rhodobacterales; family Roseobacteraceae; genus Ruegeria; species Ruegeria sp. N11. The sequence continues at coordinate 26,008 of NZ_JBQFLX010000014.1, read as the reverse complement.
GGGTCTTCCACGCTTGGCATCGGCAGCGCGATTTCGACCGGATGACCATCTCAGGCGATAATCCGCGCCTCGGCCCCGGCCAGATGCAGTTTGTAGATGCGGGTCGTATCCGAATTGAGAACCCGCAGCCGCACCAGGCTGCCCGCCGCATGATCATAGGCCGGCCCCGTCAGCCAGTTCGCCGTCTGAACATTCCCGAACGTACCCGCCCGCGCGGCCCCGCGCGCGGTAAAGGCAGGCAGAAACTGCCCGTCCTCGCCCAGACGGAAATCCCGCAGGTTGATCACTTGCTCACTGTCAAAGCCGGGGTCTTCGGCCTCGGCGATGACCATCACCCCGGTCAGCCCATGGGCCATCTGCTCCATCGTCATGCAATGGGGGTGGTACCAATACGTCCCCGCGTCCGGGGGTGTGAACTCATAGGTAAAGACCTCATCCGTTCCGATCGGCATCTGGGTCAGATAAGGCACCCCGTCCATCTGGTTGGCAATCCGCATCCCGTGCCAGTGCATGGCGGTGTAATCTGGCAGAGTGTTGCGCACCGGCAGGCGCATCACCTCACCCTGCGTGCCATACAGAACCGGCGGCGGTGCGTCGGGTGAGAGGCTGACCATGCCCGTGGTCAACTGATCCTTTAGCGCAAAGCTGGCCGGTTGAATGACCAGTTCCTGCCCGCCTGCTGCCAGTCCCAATCCACCCAGACTCAGTGCGCCTGCGGCAGCCCCGCTGCCCAAAAGAAACTCACGGCGTTTCATATGTGCCTCATTTTCGGATTTGATCGCCTGGCTGGGTTCGGCTGAGCGCACGGTATTCGTGCCATCCCGGACGCATGGCGGCAATGCGACAAATCCCTCTGGCCCGCATGGCCAATCTGCTATAGGGATGCGCAGTTGCAAACAGGATCGCATTGAACATGACCACACGCGCCGGATTTATCGCCCTGATCGGAGAGCCCAACGCAGGCAAATCCACCCTGCTGAACCGCATGGTCGGGGCGAAGGTTTCCATCGTGACACACAAGGTGCAGACCACCCGTACCCGAATTCGCGGCGTGGCGATGGAAGGCGACGCGCAACTGGTCTTTGTCGACACGCCGGGCCTGTTCAAGCCCCGCCGCCGCCTGGACCGCGCCATGGTCGCCGCCGCTTGGGGCGGGGCGGCGGACGCTGATGTCGTCGTGCTGATGGTCGAGGCCCATCGCGGCATCACCGAAGGGGTCGAGCGTATCCTCGAAGGTCTCGAGGAGATCGGTCAGGGCCGCACCGTCGCGCTGGCCATCAACAAGATCGACAAGGTGCCGTCCGAGAAACTTCTGACCCTGACAAGCGACCTGAACGCGCGCTATCCGTTTGCTGAAACCTTCATGATTTCGGCGGAAAAGGGCCATGGCGTCGATGACCTGCGCAAATGGCTGGCCTCGGAACTGCCCGAAGGTCCTTGGCTTTACCCCGAGGATCAGATCGCCGATCTGCCCCTGCGCATGATCGCCGCCGAGATGACGCGCGAGAAACTGACCCTGCGCCTGCATCAGGAACTGCCGTACCAGCTGACCGTCGAGACCGAGAACTGGGAAGAACGCAAGGACGGTTCCGCCAAAATCGATCAGGTCATCTATGTCATGCGCGATGGCCACAAGGGCATCGTGCTGGGCAAGCGCGGCGAGACGATCAAGGCCGTCAGCCAGGCCGCGCGGGCAGAGTTGGAAGAGTTCCTCGACCGCAAGATCCACCTGTTCCTGCAGGTAAAAGTCCGGCCCAACTGGCTTGAAGAATCCGAACGCTATTCGGAAATGGGCCTGGATTTCAAAGACGGCAACGCATGACCCGTCTGACGGCGGAATTCTGGGTCCATGCCTATCTGGCACGACTTCGCTTTCAGGAAATTCCTGCCTTCGTCGTGGCCCATGGCGACGACACGGCAGGCGCGGTGCTGATCAAGCTGAACACGCTTGACGGGCAGGCCACGGCCTTCCAGCGCAGCTTTGATCTGATGAGCGGCGAACGCAAATGGGTCGAACTGTCCGGCGGCCCCGAGCCGGACGTGGACGCCGCCATCCAGCGCCAGCGCAGCTTTGACCCCGACCTCTGGGTGATCGAGGTCGAGGACCGGCAGGGTCGGCACCTGTTGGGGGAAGAGGGGTTGGAATGATCCCTGCTTCGAAGGGTCTTTGACGCGCGGATCAAAGCGTCTATTTTGGACCCGCACCTGGCCAGAACGGACTGGCCTATCCGTGAAACAACACAAGACGATGAGGTGTTTGCGTGGCTGAAACACTCGCTGAGAAACTGGAAAAATCCGAGCTTGGCCTCTGGATGCAGCGGTTCGAGGGCTTCATGGTTTTCGTCGGAGTCTTCGGCCCGTTCGCTACCCTTCCGCAATTGATTAAGCTTTACTTTACTCACTCCCAGCACGCCACCGGTCAGTCACTGCTTTCGTGGTCGCTCTATGCCGGTCTGTCGTTTCTGTGGTTCGCCTATGGGCTGGTGGTCGGCAAACTGCCGATTTACGTGGGCAACGGCATCTCCATGGTGCTGAATCTGCTCATGGTCATCGGCATCCTGATCCACGCGGGCGTGACGTTCTGACCCCGCATACTGTGGAACCACTCTGGCCTTACCACCCGCCGCTTTTCTGCGTGATATCGTGCCCGGTGGCGCTGAGCGTATCACCGGCAAACATTTTCACCTTGGGCGCAAACGCCTGAAAATATGGCTGCGATTGCACATGGGCCAATGTCTCGGCACTGTCCCAGCGTCCCCAGTGAAACCGAGACACACCATCATCGGCCACCGCAACCTGATAGGCGAATTTCCCTGCGGCCTCGGGGTCGGCGTCGATCGCCGCGATGAACGTGTTTATGGCTTCCAGCCATTCAGTCTCGTCGCCATCGTAGCGATATGTGATTGTAATTCCGCGCATCGGATCTCATCCTTATTTAACTCTAATGTTAATTAGAGAGTGATATCGCCTGCGCGTCAAGCTTTCATGGTTGCGGTCCAGACCCGCCACAGGTCAAATGGGCACAGCAAACGGCACGGGGCCCATTTGGACTGGCGCGATCACGGCATACTTCTGACCTCTCGCCGCCATGGCGAAACGGCGGCGATTATCGAGGTCTTTACCCAGACCCATGGACGTCATGCCGGTGTCGTACGTGGCGGGGCCAGCCGCAAGATTGCGCCGATCCTGCAGCCCGGCGCGCAGCTGGATGTGCTGTGGCGGGCGCGGCTTGAAGAACATATCGGAACCTTTCAGGTCGAACCCCTTCGGTCGCGCGCGGCGGCGGCCTTTTCAGGACGTCTGGCGCTGGCCGGGCTGAACACGGTTTTGTCGCTTCTGTCCTTCTGCCTGCCCGAGCGGGAACCGCATCCGGGCATCTACCAACAAACCGAACAACTGATGGACCTGCTGGGGCAGGATGACATCTGGCCACTGGCCTATCTGCGCTGGGAACTGGCCCTGCTGGAAGAGCTGGGTTTTGGCCTCGACCTGTCGGCCTGTGCGGCAACCGGCGCAACCGAAGGGTTGATCTATGTCTCGCCGAAATCGGGCCGCGCCGTCAGTGCCGCCGGCGCCGGAGAATGGGCCGACCGATTGTTGCCGCTGCCCCCCTGCCTGCGAGGCGAAGGACAGGCACCGGATGCCGAGATCGTCGAAGGGCTGAAAACAACGGGCTATTTTCTGGAACACCGCGTGGCGCCTGCACTGGGCCACCACCCCTTGCCAGCGGCCCGGGCGCGGTTTCTGGATCAGCTCACTCGACGGCTTTGAACACCATCTCGTGCCCGTCCTCATTGCGCAGGATCAGCACGTCGCCCGACACCTCGGATTGGGTCATCGCCAGCAGGGCCGCGAAATAAAACCCTTCGGCCTCAAGCCCCGCACAGGCCGCGCGGGTTGCGTTCAGGTCCGTGACCTCGAACCACGGATAAGGCGCGTTCAAGGTGCCGCTGTAGCTGTTGCAAGGCGCGTTGCCTTCGATCCTGCCCTCTTCGGGGAACCGCAGCAGAGCGCTGGCTTCAAAAGACTGCCCGTCAATTTCCTGCAAGGTCCATGTGCGGTCCGCCGCGCCATATGCGGCCACGGATTCGTCCTTGTCGCATTGCAGCAAGGCCAGCAGGGGCAGAGTCAGGATCAGCCGTGTCATACCGGTGTCTTATCCTTTTGCGGACGGTGGCGAAACCTGCGCGGTCCGGATCAATAAGGAATCTCGCCGCTCAGCAATTCAGCGCGCACCTCGCTTCGGGGTCTCCAGTTGTACTTGGTATCCTTGCGCACCGGCGCCCAGTGCAAGGCGCCGCTGTTGCGCCACGGGTCCAGGATAATGCCGTCATACAACGACGCCCCCGTGGCGCTGATCGATGCCGAATGGTGGATGATCCGGAACGCCGTGGGCGGAGATGTGGCCCAGTTCAGGTCCAGCGTGCGGAAATCTTCCTGCCGCAGCCGCTTCGTCATGGCCTCGGCCCAGTCATTGCACAACCCATATTCGCGAAAACCGTTGATGACTTTGGCGTTGTGGATGATGGCCGGATCCTCGACCTGCCATTCCCGCGCCAGACGCTGCGAATAGGTGTAAGCGATTGTGGCGGCCTTTTGCGCCTCGGTCGGGTCAACGTCGGGCCCGAGGCCGCCGATCGCTTGCGCCAGCGCGTCGATGTCGCTTTGGCCTGCCGTCGGCTGCGTGGTCGCGCAGCCGCTCAGGGCGAGCGCGGCGATGGTTGCCCAAAGTGCAAAAAGTATTCTGGTCATTCTTTGTTTACCAACTGCCCGTGTGGTTCCGTCTGTTCCACGGGATGTTCTACCCCAGTTTCGCGCGGACTCAGAGGGGGAAATTTTCGTGCCCCAATTCAGTGCCACATTCTGGTGTGCACCCGGGTTCGCCAGGGTTTGCACATGTGCAAAACGAACAGCCGGAAGGTCCAGGCACGTACAAATCCGACAAAACAAGAAAAGACCCGGCGCAAGACCGGGTCCAGTTGGGGAAACAGAGATGCCGAAAACCGGTCAGCCGAGCAGACGTCGCGCGATAACCTGAGCTTGAATTTCGGCAGCTCCTTCGAAAATGTTCAGAATGCGCGCATCGCACAGCACGCGGCTGATCTTGTATTCCAGCGCAAAGCCGTTGCCGCCATGAATTTGCAGCCCGTTATCCGCTGCCGCCCACGCGACACGCGCGCCCAGCAGCTTGGCCATTCCGGCCTCAAGATCGCAGCGCTGGCCATGGTCTTTTTCCCAGGCGCTGAAATAGGTCAGCTGCCGCGCGATCATGATCTCGACCGCCATCATGGCCAGCTTGCCCGAAACACGCGGGAAGTTGATCAGAGATTTGCCAAACTGCTTGCGGTCCTGCGCGTATTGCATGGCAATATCCAGCGCGCATTGCGCCACACCTATGGCGCGTGCCGCCGTCTGGATACGCGCGGATTCGAAGGTTTCCATCAACTGCTTGAAGCCTTTTCCTTCTTCGCCGCCCAGCAGGTTCTCTCCCTTGACGTGGAAGCCGTCAAAACCCAGCTCGTATTCCTTCATGCCGCGATAGCCCAGCACCTCGATCTCACCGCCGGTCATGCCGGGGGTGGGGAAGGGGTTTTCATCCGTACCGGGCGTCTTTTCCGCCAGGAACATGGACAATCCGCGGTGATCGGTGGTGTCGGGATTGGTGCGCGCCAGCAGGGTCATCACATGGGTGCGCGCCGCATGCGTGATCCAGGTTTTGTTGCCGGTGATCTTGTAATCACCGTTCTCGTCCTTGACCGCACGGGTGCGCAGGCTGCCAAGGTCCGAGCCGGTGTTGGGTTCGGTGAACACGGCAGTCGGCAGAATCTCGGCGTTGGCGATCTTGGGCAACCATTGCGCCTTTTGCTCATCCGTGCCGCCCGCAATGATCAGTTCAGCCGCGATCTCGGACCGGGTCCCCAGTGAACCAACGCCGATATAGCCGCGTGACAGTTCCTCGGACACTACGCACATCGAGGCTTTGGATAGACCGAACCCACCGAATTCTTCGGGAATGGTCAGGCCAAATACGCCCATTTCCGCCAGTTCTTCAATGATCTCGATCGGGATCAGTTCATCCTTGAGGTGCCAGTCATGCGCGTTCGGCTCGACCTTTTCCTGCGCATATCGGCGGAACTGGTCGCGGATCATTTCAAGCTCTTCGTCCAGACCCGAAGCGCCGAACATGGTGGCGCCGGACTGATCCTGCATCAGCGCGACCAGACGGCTGCGTGCGGCCTGTGAATTGGCCTGTGCCATCAGGGTTTGAACTTCGGAACACTGGAACCCGGACAGCGCGTCCCAGCCGAGCCCCAGATCCTGCAGGCGCACAACCTCGCCCTGGTTCATCGGAATGCCGCCCGCGACCTGATGCAAGTATTCGCCAAAGGCGATCTGGTGTAGCAGCTGTTCGATTTCACCGAACTTGCCGTCGGCCTCCAGCGTTTCGGCCCAACGCTGCATCTGTTGCAGGGATTGATTATAGGTGGCCAGCCATGCAAGGCCGTGCGCGGCGGTCTGGTTGGCTTCGATCAGTGCCCCCGAAATCTTACCATCAGCGCTGACCATACCGCGGACGGATTCCCGCGCCCGTTCAAAAACCGTCTCGACCGCCGGAACGGCAGCTCGGGTCAGGGTCAGCAGATCGGGCAAAATCGCAGGTGTCGTCATCTGGGTCATATCCTGTCCGTCATGGGCCATGAATCACGTCCTTCTCTGGGTCGTCTGGTCATATCATGCTGCACGTGCAGCGCAACAAAAATACGAAATTTGCAGGTAAAAAGTTCAAAAATTACCCGATGAGTTTTGCAGTGCAGAGAAATCTGGGAATGGTATCAACGAGGCATGACATGGTTTTCAATACTCTCGACACAGGATCTGGCGCTGGCCGTTTCGATTGCCTTTCTTGCCGGTTGCATCAAGGGAATGGTCGGATTTGCCATGCCCATGGTTCTGGTTTCGGGGCTGAGCATCTTCCTGCCGCCCGAATGGGCCGTGGCCGGGCTGATCCTGCCAACTTTGGTCACAAACGGAGTTCAGGCGTTGCGCGAAGGTGTCCCCGCGGCGGTGTCGTCCATCCGACGGTTCCGTGTGTTTCTGATCGTGGGGCTGCTGTTTTTGTTGGCGGGTGCCCAACTGGTCAGCCTGGTTCCGCCGCGAACGTTGTTGCTGATGATCGGCGCACCGGTGACGTTCTTTGCGCTGATTCAGGTCTTGGGATCAAAGCTGACATTGTCGAAACCTTCAGCCTGGATTGAGGCGGCGATGGGTTCGGTTGCCGGTTTCGTGGGCGGCATGTCAGGCATCTGGGGGCCGCCGACCGTGATGTACCTGACGGCCCTCAACACGCCGAAGGCAGATCAGATGCGGGTTCAGGGCGTCGTTTACGGGTTGGGTGCGGTGGCGCTGGTTTTTGCCCACCTGGGATCAGGCATCCTGCGCATGGAAACGGCCGCATTTTCCGGTTTTCTGATCGCACCGGCGGTCATTGGGTTGTGGGCAGGGCTTAAATTCCAGGCACGGATTGATCAGGCTCGGTTCCGCAAGGTGACGTTGATCGTGTTGCTGATCGGCGGCCTGAATCTGCTTCGCCGGGGGCTGACGGGTTGAAGGGTCAGGCCCGGCTGTCCGCGTAGCGGAACGAGAAGTAGAGGATCAGCATCAGAAAAAACAAGCCGGAGATATCGCCGATCAAAAAGGCGATGTATTCCGCCGTGGCGCTGCCAAAGGCCATGTTGGTCAGGATCGACACCAGAAATGACGTGACAATCCCCACACCCATGACACAGGCCCAGCATGGCCGTTTGCCAGGCCGGGGAAACAGGTCCCAACCAAGCCCCTTACACAGATAAAACACCGCAGGCGCGGTCGCGACGGCAATGACCATTGCCATCAGGCGGCTGGGCAGGAACACGTCCCATCCGCCGACATAAGCGAAGACGATGAAAACACCCGGCAGCAGTGCAAAAATGGCGCGCCATCCCAACAGCCAGGCGGCCAGAACCCGTACGCCATGCGGCAGAAACAACAGGCTGGCCCGGCTGGGGTATTCCGGAAAAAACACGTTCTGAAGGGGCATCAGAACCTCAAACGTGAGGAACGATACCACCACATAGGCCAAAGAGGCGTAGAAGGTTTCGGTAGCCCATTTTCGCACGACAATCAGCCGTCGTCACGAAACGCGGCGGCTTCATCTGGGTGCATGAACGATATACCGCCCCCGGTTGGCGCTGCCGCTTTGTGACAGGTACCCTTTCTGGACCAGCGATTTCAGCGCGCGGAAGAATGTCGGGCGCGAAACGCTTTTGACAAGGGTGTGTTCGATCAAACCGAAAGTGCGCACTTCCTCGTCGGATTTGGACAGTTCCTCGGCGGCATAGTAGATATCGCGCTCAACCGGAGAGAGCTTCTCGAGGCCCAGCGTTTGTTCCATGCTCTGCATGAGTTTGCGCAATTCAGTGAGTTTCGAAATTTCCGTCATGATTGTTCCGTTTTCCCCTTAATCAGGTTTCAGACACCCGAGGTGATGAGAAACATGCAGTGTGGTGCTGTACTTGGCATGTCTCATATTGACACTCATCCCTCTGGGACTAAACTGGTTTCCTGATTAGGCTGCTCAATTTCCAAGGTGAGTGAGTTCTTGAGAGCTGCCCAAAAGTTCTTTCAGTTGCGGCCCGGTGCGTTTCGTGCCGGGCATTTTTTTGACCTTAATGAAAACGTGGGTAGCGCAATTTGCCGCATCAGGCAATGCAATTGCCAACACATATGGGTGAATACATCTATATGGAGAGTAGTGCCGCGCCTTTCACCCGGGTCCGGATGAAATCAGGGGCGCTGCGGCCCCTGAAATTGCCTTATCCGATCGCGACGGCTTTGATGTCTTCGTCGATAAAGGGCAGATATTGCTCAAAGTTTTCGGCAAACATCTGCACCAGTTTTTCAGCCTGTTTGTCGAAGGCCGCCTGATCGTCCCATGTGCGGCGCGGGTCCAGCAGGACTTCGGGCACACCGGGAACAGAAACCGGAACGTCAAAGCCAAAGCTGGCATCCTTGCGGAATTCCGCATCCGCCAGCGACCCTTCCAGCGCCGCAGTCAGCAGCGCGCGGGTTGCCTTGATGGGCATCCGGCTGCCAACGCCGTAAGCGCCTCCGGTCCAGCCGGTGTTCACCAGCCAACAGGTCGCGCCGTGCTGGGCAATCTTGTCCCGCAGCAGGTTGCCGTAGGCCTCGGGGCGGCGCGGCATGAAAGGTGCGCCAAAACAGGTCGAGAATGTGGGCTGAGGCTCGGTAATGCCACGCTCGGTACCGGCGACTTTCGACGTGAAGCCTGACAGGAAGTGATACATCGCCTGCGCCGGTGTCAGCCGCGCAATCGGGGGCAGAACACCAAATGCGTCGCAGGTCAGCATGATGATATTCTTTGGATGGCCGCCCAACGCCGATTTCGATGCGTTCGAGATATACTCCAGCGGATAAGCGCAACGCATGTTCGCTGTCAGGGAATCGTCGTCGAAATCCAGTTTTTTGGTCTCGGGATCGAAGACCATGTTCTCGATCACCGTGCCGAATTTCGTGGTGGTGGCGTAAATCTCGGGTTCTGCCTCGGCATTCAGGTTGATGGTCTTGGCATAGCAGCCACCTTCGAAGTTGAAAGTGCCGCGGTCGGACCAGCCGTGCTCGTCATCGCCGATCAGCACGCGGGACGGGTCGGCGGACAAGGTGGTTTTGCCGGTGCCGGACAGGCCGAAGAACACGGCGGTATCAACCGGGTTGCCCACAGCATGGTTGGCCGAGCAGTGCATCGGCATCACGCCCTTTTCGGGCAGCATGTAGTTCAGCAGGGTAAAGACCGACTTTTTGTTCTCACCTGCATATTCTGTGCCGCCGATCAGGATCAGCTTGCGGTCGAAGTTCAGCGCAATCACGGTCTCGCTGCGGCAGCCGTGCTTTTTCGGGTCTGCGCTGAAACTGGGGCAGTTGATGACGGTGAAATCCGCGGTGAACTCGTCCAGGTCAGCGCGGTCCGGCCGTCGCAGCAGGTGGCGGATGAACAGGTTGTGCCAGGCCAGCTCGGTGACCATGCGCACGTTGATCGAATAGGCGGGATCGGCGCCACCGACGAGGTCCTGCACGAAATAGTCGCGACCCTTCATATGGGCCAGCATATCTTCATATAGCGCGTCAAAGCCCTGGGGGGTCATTGCGGCATTGTTTTCCCACCAGATGGTGTCGGCGACGCTGTCGGTCTTGACGACATGCTTGTCTTTCGGAGACCGGCCTGTGAATTTGCCAGTCGTAACCAGAAACGCGCCGCCATTGCCCAGCGTGCCCTCGCCGCGCTTCAGCGCCTCTTCGATCAGCGCCGGTTCCATGAAGTTGTAATAGACATTGCCCAGACCCTCGATGCCCTGATCCTCGAGGCGGAATTGCGGGTTAACCCGTCCAGATGTCATGTGTGTCTTCTCCTGTGGCGGCGCGAAGGCTGTTTGGCCTTATGCGCTCTTGGGGCAGTATGCCGGGAAAAACCGGCGGATGGGCGGGTCTTATCACGGTCATTTAGGGCATGAACAGGACGGTTTGGCGCAGTTAGCGCAACCAAGTACAAGTTTAGCGCCACCAAGAATTTTCCGCCAAAAATCTGGGCGGCAATTTGCGGGCAGCAAGGCAAATTTGCCGCAAGCTTGCCCCAAGAAAGGCACGATTCGCAGTTACGGATTGATTCGGCGTCCTAAAAACGCCAACAATGCCTTACAAATAAGCCAATTATTGCAAGAGTGAGCAGGAATAGGGATGAACCCGATGTCAAAGATTGCACTGGTGGATGACGACAGGAACATTCTGACGTCGGTATCCATGACGCTCGAAGCCGAGGGTTTTGAGGTCGAAACATATAATGACGGGCAGGCTGCCCTGGATGCATTCAACAAGAAATTGCCGGACATGGCGGTGCTGGACATCAAGATGCCCCGCATGGACGGCATGGACCTGTTGCAAAGGCTGCGCCAGAAAACTCAGATGCCGGTGATCTTCCTGACATCCAAGGATGACGAGATCGACGAGGTTCTGGGCCTTCGCATGGGCGCGGATGACTATGTCAAAAAGCCTTTTTCACAGCGTCTTCTGGTTGAACGTATCCGCGCGTTGCTGCGCCGGCAGGAAGCGACCGAGGGCGATGTGTCCGCTGCCGCCTCTGGCGACGCCAAGGTCATGGAGCGTGGCGAGCTTCGGATGGATCCGCTGCGCCACGCCGTAAGCTGGAAGGGCACCGATGTTTCGCTGACAGTGACCGAGTTCCTGTTGTTGCAGGCGCTGGCGCAGAGACCGGGGTTCGTCAAAAGCCGCGATCAGTTGATGGATGTGGCCTATGACGATCAGGTTTATGTCGACGACCGCACCATCGACAGCCACATCAAGCGGCTGCGCAAGAAAATGCGTGCGGCAGATCCTGAGTTTTCGGCCATCGAAACCCTGTACGGCATCGGGTACAGATACAACGAAGAATAAGAACAGCCTTCTGATAAGGGGTAGCCGGGTCTCGTGCGCGATACCGAACAAGCCAATGCGCTGCGCGACGGAGATGTCGTTCTGGGGGATGACTGGGTCATCCCGCATGATCCCGAGTCCCATGAAGTCAGGGCAACGCGGTCGCGACGCAATCTGTTTTCTCTGCGCGGCTCTCCTCTGGCGCGCAAGATCATCACGTTCAACCTGATCGCCCTGGTCATTCTTGTTACCGGGTTGCTGTATCTGGACGATTCACGCAAGGAGCGGGTCCAGCAGACGGCGCGCAATCTGGTGGGTGATGCCCAGCTGGTCAGCAACGTGTTCGAAACCCAGCTGCGTCAGGCGGACTCCGACGGCCCCCGGGACGCTGCTGATCTGGATGTCAGGGACACGCTGTCCGGACTTACACTGCCCGATGGCGGCGAGGTCTTCATTTATGATACCCAGGGCACCCTAATTGGCTGGACCCGAGGCGCTTCGCTGCCGGCGCAAATGCCTCTCGGGTTGGAGTCAGGGGCCGATGCGCCAACCGGCAGTACAGTTATCAGTGACGGTCTCAATGCCGTCTGGATGGGTCTGACGACAGTATTCACGAAACCGCAGGAAACCGATCCACCGACGCTTGCACAACGCGTACAGGAAATCATCCCGCAGGCATTGCTGGGCAATGTTCAAATGCAGGCGGTTCAGGATGATGCAGGGGAAACCGCAATCGTTGCGGCTGCGCCCATTCTGTTCGAGGGAAGCCCGGTCGGTGCCGTTGCCATGGCCGGTCCGGCCGGTGAGATTGATGCGCTTGCCCGGCAGGAGCAGGAGCGCATTCTACAGATGTTCGTGGTGGCCCTGCTGGTGTCCGTCGGCCTGAGCCTTGTTCTTGCATCAACCATCGCCAACCCGCTTGCGGATCTGGCGGCGGCTGCCGAGATGGGCAGGGACAGAGGGGCTGGTGTCAATCCGGGCCGCATTCGAATTCCCGACCTCAGCGCCCGCCCCGATGAAATCGGGCAACTCAGCGGAGCGCTGCGAGGGATGGTGACTGCGCTTTACAACCGGATCGATGCGAACGAGCAGTTTGCGGCGGACGTGGCGCATGAAATCAAGAACCCGCTTGCAAGCCTGCAATCGGCAGTCGGGACGCTGCGCATGGTCAAACGCGACGACCAGCGCGAGAAACTTTTGGGCGTGATCGAACATGACGTGCGGCGCCTGGACCGGTTGGTCAGCGATATTTCGAACGCATCCCGACTGGATGCCGAATTGGTCAAAGAAGAGGAGCAGCCCTTTGATCTGCTCAAGCTGCTGGGCAATCTTGGGCAGTATCTGGGCGAAGACGCCCGGTCGAAAGGGATCGACTACATCACCGATCTGCCGCCCGATCCGATTATGATCAACGGGCTTGAGGCGCGACTGGCACAGGTTTTCGTCAATCTGATCACCAATGCGATTTCCTTCTGCGAGGAAAGCGATGCCATTCGGGTCTGGGTACGACAGCGCGAGAACCGGGTTCTGGTGGTGGTTGAAGATACCGGTCCGGGCATACCCGATCAGGCGCTGACCAAAGTGTTCAAACGCTTCTACTCGCAGCGCCCGGTCGAGCATTTTGGGAACAACTCGGGCTTGGGGCTTGCGATTTCAAAACAGATTGTTGAGGCCCATGGCGGCGTGATCTGGGCGGAGAACATCCGTCCGACCGAAGCGGACATAACTTCGGATCCTTTGGGCGCCCGGTTTGTTGTCGGGCTTCCTTTGTAGGCATATGTCCAGCCCGACCCTTTCTGCCATCGAACAACAGAACACAGCTTGTATCCATGCCGCTTGCGTCAGCATCGAAGGGCACGGCCTTCTGATCGTGGGGCGTTCGGGCGCGGGCAAGTCGTCACTGGCGCTGCAGATGATGGCGCTGGGGGCGAGTTTTGTTGCGGACGATCGGGTCAATCTGCATGTACGGGATGGCCATGTGATCGCCGACGCCGTTCCGGAGCTGCGGGGCGTGATCGAGGCGCGTGGTATCGGCCTGTTGCGCGCAGATCCGAAGGGGCCGGTTCCTGTCAGCGTCGTTGTAGATCTGGACCAGAGCGAACCCGCACGTTTGCCCGAGCCACGGATGGTGGTTCTGCTGGGGCATCCTGTTCCCTTGCTTTGGGGCGGTGAAGTCCCCAATTTGGCCGCAGCATTGGTGCAATTAATGAAAATGGGACGAATGGATCCGGAATGGCCCGGGAACTGACAGCACAGCGGCGTATCGTTCTGGTCACCGGGCCTTCGGGTGCCGGACGTTCGACCGCAATCCACGTTCTCGAAGACCTGGGCTTTGAAGCCATCGACAACCTGCCCATGGGGTTGTTGACACGCCTTCTGGATGGCCCGGAAAGCGACCGGCCCATGGCGCTTGGGATCGACGCGCGCAACCGCGATTTTTCAACCATCGGATTCATTGAACTGGTGGCGAAACTCAGCCGGATGGAACAGGTCGATCTGACCACCCTTTATCTGGATTGCAGCGATGACGTGCTGCTGCGGCGCTTTTCCGAAACCCGTAGGCGGCACCCGGTGGCAAGGGATTCCAGCCCCGAATCCGGCGTACGCCAGGAAAAGGAACTGCTGGCCCCGATCCGCGAAATTGCCGATACGCTGATCGACTCGACAGCACTGAATGTCCATCAGTTGCGCGATGAGGTCGAGCGATGGTTCGCACCTCAGGGCGGCCGGCATCTGGCGGTGTCGATTGAATCCTTTTCGTACAAGCGCGGCCTGCCAAGGGGACTGGACATGGTGTTTGACTGCCGGTTTCTGGCCAATCCGTACTGGCGCCCTGAATTGCGCGCGGCCGATGGTAGAAACCCGGATGTTGCAAGCTATGTTCAGTCGGATATGAACTACCGACCGTTCTTCGACAGAGTCGTCGATCTGCTCAGGCTTTTGCTGCCGGCCTTCCGGGCCGAGGGCAAGGCGCATCTTTCGGTTGCGTTTGGCTGCACAGGTGGGCAACATCGCTCGGTCGCGATGGCCGAAGCGGTCGCAAAAGCCCTTGCGGAAGAGGGCCAGCAGGTGGCAATCAGACACCGCGAAATGGAACGACGCTCGTTGAATGTGAGGCCGGATTGATCGGGATCGTAATTGTAGCGCATGGCAGGCTGGCCGAAGAATACCTGGCCGCGATGCAGCACGTGGTCGGGACACAGCCGGGTCTTGTCGCGATCCCGATCGAGGCCGATCATGATCGCGACGCCAAACAAAGCGAAATATGCCGTGCCGCGGATCAGGTCGACGCCGGCGACGGTGTCGTTGTCGTGACTGACCTGTTTGGCGGCAGCCCGTCGAATCTGAGCATGCGGGCCTGCGCCCCGCAGGATCGTCGCATACTTTACGGCGCAAACCTTCCCATGTTGATCAAACTGGCCAAAAGCCGCCACTTGCCCGTCGGCGATGCCGTCCGGCAAGCGATTGAGGCTGGACGAAAATATATCAATGCGCAGAATGTCACGTTGGACTAAAATCGGATTAATAGACCATGACCACCCGAAGCTTGAAAATTATTAACGAAAAGGGCCTGCACGCCCGTGCCTCAGCCAAGCTGGTCGAGGTGGTCGAGGGATTTGATGCCAGTGCCGAGGTTTCGCGGGACGGACTTTCTGCATCCGGAGACAGTATTATGGGCCTTTTGATGTTGGCAGCATCGCGCGGAACCACTATTGACGTCGAGACGTCCGGACCGGATGCTGAGGCGTTGGCGGAAGCCTTGGAAACTTTGGTGAACGACAAGTTCGGAGAGGGATTCTGAGCCGGTCCTGCCAGGACAGGAAGAACGGGAAAACCAGGAATTGGCGGAAACAACGCACGAGACCAAGACGAACCCGGTGGTAGATGGGGCCGGTGAACAAGGCGAAATCTATGATCGCAGAACGCTGACCTACGCCAACTCGTTTGACGATGCCTGGACTTCGGCTGCCATTCGGGTCATCGAATGGTGCACCGGAAAACTGACCATTTTGCGAATGGTCAATAAATTCGAGAAAAAGAACGAGTTGTATCGCGGCCAGCGTTTCTGGGGCGGCGCGCTCGAGGTGATGGGCATCAAACTGACCACGCCGCAGGAACAGATCGATCGCATTCCCAAGGAAGGCCCGGTCGTTGTGGTCGCCAACCACCCCCATGGCATGGTTGACGGCATGATTTTTGCCGAACTGATCGGCCGCGTGCGCAGCGATTATCGCATCCTGACCCGCTCGGTTCTGACCGGCCTGGATGAAGCTGCGACATCGTTCATGATCGCAGTTCCGTTTCCGCACGATCCCGAAGCCCAGGCCAAGATGCTGGAAATGCGCGGCAAGGCGATGGAACACCTCAAGGACGGCGGCGTGGTAGCCTTGTTCCCTTCGGGCGTGGTGATGTCTTCGGACAGTTGGTTCGGCCCCGCACAGGAACGGGAATGGAACGTCTTTACGGCGAAGATGATCCGCCGGTCCGGTGCTCAGGTCGTGCCGATCTTTTTTCCTGGTTGCAACTCGCGCTGGTATCAGATCGCAAACCGTGTTTCCCCGATCCTGCGTCAGGGGCTGCTGCTGCACGAGATCGTAAGGTCCTGCAACAAACCGCAATCTCCGGTCATCGGTGATCCGATATCGCCGGACGACATGCAACTACTCGAAAAAGACCCGCGCGGGTTCATGGCATGGCTTAGAAAGCACACCTTGGCTCTGGGCGGTGGGACCAGGGCCTGATCCGCGTCTTCATCTGGCTGAAAATATCCCGGGGGTGAGCCCGGATGAAATCCGGGCGAGGGGGCTGGCCCCCTGTGCGTCAGCGCGTTGGTATTGGGACTTCGCCACGATAGTCATAAAACCCGCGCTCGGTCTTGCGGCCCAGCCAGCCGGCCTCGACATACTTTGTCAGCAGTGGACACGGACGGTATTTGGTGTCGGCCAGACCCTCATGCAGCACATTCATGATCGCCAGGCAGGTATCCAGGCCGATGAAATCCGCCAGCTCCAGCGGCCCCATCGGATGATTGGCGCCCAGCTTCATTGACTGGTCGATGGACTGAACGCTACCGACACCCTCATACAACGTATAAACCGCCTCGTTGATCATCGGCATCAGGATCCGGTTCACGATGAAGGCCGGAAAATCTTCGGCGCTGGCTGCGGTCTTGCCCAACCGGTCCACAACAGCTTTGCAGGCTTTGTAGGTCGCTTCATCCGTTGCGATGCCGCGGATCAACTCGACAAGCTGCATCACCGGTACAGGGTTCATGAAGTGAAACCCCATGAACCGTTCCGGACGGTCGGTCCGGCTGGCGAGACGCGTGATCGAAATAGATGAGGTATTCGAAGTCAGGATCGTATGGGGCTGCAGATGCGGTTGAAGGTCCTCGAAAATGGCCTGCTTGATCGTTTCGCGTTCGGTCGCGGCCTCGATCACAAGATCGGTTTGACCCAGTTTAGGCAATTCAAGCGTGGTCGCGATGCGCAAAAGGGCGGCCTGCATTGCCTCGTCGGTGATCTTTCCGCGGGACACTTGCCGGGCAAGATTGCCTTCGATCGTCGCCAGAGCATTGTCCAGCGCCTCCTGGCTGACGTCGGTCAGAAGGACGTCATATTCCGCCAGCGCCAAAACATGGGCGATGCCATTGCCCATCTGGCCCGCGCCGATCACTCCGACTGATTTTACATCCATGTTCAGGTGCCTTTGTCCCATAGGTTGATCCGACACTATCGGCAGATCGGGGCGGGCGGCAAGGGGTTGGATCAGGCTGAATTTGCTTCAAATGCGCACATTAGGGTTTTATCAATTCCTGCGGCCGCAAGATGGCACCCGGGTGAAAAACAGGTGGGTGTTATGAGCTATCTTCAGGTCGGCTCGGACCGGGTCGATGTTGCCGTTTGCCAATATGAACAATCCAGGCTCTGGTTTCGCGGGCCTGAGAAGCGACCGGACAAGTCCTCAGTGGTTTGTGTTGGCGGCGACGAAACATTCGGGCGGTTCGTGGATCAGCCGTTCCCTTCAGTGCTGGAAGGGCGTGTGGGAAAGTGTTGTGTCAATCTGGGCAGCCTGTTTGCAGGGGCCGAGGCGTTGGTGCGCGATCAAGGGATACTGAACCTGGTGAATGGTTCCGGCCTGTGCGTGCTGCAAATCCCCGGGCTTGCTGATCAGTCGAACCCATTTTACCGGGTGCATCCCCGCCGAAATGATAGGTTTCTTGAGCCGACGCGTAAACTCGTAGACCTTTACCCCGAAGTTGATTTCACAGAGTTTCACTTCGTGAAGCATCTTTTGACGCGGCTATTGGATCTTGGGGCCGCCCGGTTTGCGGTGTTAGCCCAGGGTTTGCAGGATCAGTGGTGCAAAAACCTGCAGTCCTTTCTCGAGCGTGTTGGACCGCCAGTGATATTGCTGTGGCTGCGTGTGCACAGGCAATCGCCATGCGATGTTGGCGGGCAATTGCAGATCGATAGGCCCATGGTCGAGCAATTCCGATCGCAATGCGCGGGTATCGTCGAGTTGTCGGTCAGCGTTGCCGGCGCTTCGGACGAACTTGAGGACGTGCTGTTCGGAACATTGCAGCAGCCCATGGCAGAGCACATGATCGGCCCGGCCGCACACAGGGCCATCGCGGATGCTCTGGTGCCGGTTGTTCAAGATCTGAACTGAAAAAGGCCCGCCTTGTGGCGGGCCTTGAAGATTTCTCATCGAGAAAATTGTGTTCTTGATCAGCCAAGCTTTTCGGTCAGTTCCGGAACGGCCTGGAACAGGTCGGCAACCAGTCCGAAGTCGGCGACCTGGAAGATCGGCGCTTCTTCATCCTTGTTGATCGCGACGATGACCTTCGAGTCCTTCATGCCGGCCAGGTGCTGGATCGCGCCCGAGATGCCTACGGCAACGTACAGGTCCGGAGCCACGACCTTACCGGTCTGACCCACCTGCCAGTCGTTCGGAGCGTAACCCGAGTCGACCGCCGCGCGCGATGCGCCAACAGCGGCACCCAGCTTGTCAGCCAGAGCTTCGATCAGTTTGAAGTCTTCTTCGGAGCCAACACCGCGGCCACCTGAAACAACAACGCCAGCCGAGGTCAGCTCGGGGCGGTCGCTGGCCGCAACCTTGTCCTCGACCCAGGACGACAGGCCCGGACTTTCGCCGACCGAGATGGTCTCGACCGGGGCCGAACCACCTTCGCCAGCCGCGTCAAAGCTGGCAGTCCGCAAGGTGACAACCTTTTTGGCGTCGTTCGATTTCACGGTCTGGATCGCGTTACCTGCATAGATCGGGCGTTCGAAGGTCGAGCCGTCGACAACGCCAGATGCATCCGAGATCACCATCACGTCCAGCAGCGCTGCAACACGCGGCATCACGTTCTTTGCGTCGGTGGTGGCGGGTGCCACGATGTGCTCGTACCCGTCGGCCAGACCCACGATCAGCGCTGCGGTCGATTCCGCCAGGCGGTGGCCCAGCGAAGCGTCTTCGGCAACCAGAACCTTGGAAACGCCGTCGATCTTGGCAGCAGCTTCACCAGCGGCAGCGGCGGAACCGCCAGCGGCCAGAACGGTCACATCGCCCAGAACTTTCGCGGCATTGACGGCCTTGGCGGTGGCGTCCAGCGACAGCTCACCATTGTTGACTTCAGCGAGAAGAAGAACAGCCATTACACAGCCCCCGCTTCTTTGAGTTTCTCGACTAGCTCGTCGACCGAGCCCACGATGATGCCCGCAGCGCGTGCCGGCGGCTCTTCGGTCTTGACGATTTCCAGACGCGGAGTGACGTCGACGCCGTAATCGGCGGCGGTTTTCTCGTCCAGCGGCTTTTTCTTCGCCTTCATGATGTTGGGCAGCGACGCATAGCGCGGCTCGTTCAGACGCAGATCAACGGTCACGATGGTCGGCATCTTGACGCTGATGGTCTGCAGGCCGCCGTCCACCTCGCGGGTGATCTTGGCAGTGTCGCCTTCAATGTCCAGCTCGGACGCGAAGGTGCCCTGGCTCCAGCCCAGCAGGGCCGACAGCATCTGGCCGGTGGCGTTCATGTCGTTGTCGATCGCCTGCTTACCCGCCAGAACGATGCCCGGCTGTTCTTCCTCGACCACTTTGGCAAGGATCTTGGCAACGGCCAGCGGTTCGATGTCCTGATGCACGTCATCGGCAGCAACGACCAGAATGGCGCGGTCCGCGCCCATGGCCAGAGCGGTCCGCAGCGTCTCCTGCGCCTGCTTCACGCCGATCGAGACGGCCACGACTTCCTCAGCCTTGCCAGCCTCTTTCAGGCGGATCGCCTCTTCCACTGCAATCTCGTCGAACGGGTTCATCGACATCTTTACATTGGCGAGATCAACACCGCTCCCGTCCGCCTTCACGCGAACCTTCACGTTGTAGTCAATCACGCGCTTGACAGGCACAAGTACCTTCATTTTTGCGTACGCTCCTTACAAAAACGGCAAGCCGCGTCGCGACTCCACCAATGCTCTCGGGGTGTAGATAGCGTCTCAATCCGCGCGACAACAGAGCAAAATCGTCACGTCGTAAGCTTGAGACGTCGCGTTTCATGATTTTTTTACGTAGCGGTAGTGTCGCAGTGGGAACAGGTTGGTGCGCGACGGGACGAGTGGCAGACCGGAACAGACGCTTTACTGTGATTGTCGGGCCGAGGCCTCACCCTTCCGGTCGCCACCGGGTCTACAGGACACCGTGCCGCTTTCAGCGGTTCGCGCCCGGAACCCACAAAACGTCAGCCTGGCCGTCGTTGTTGGCGCAGCGGGCGGCGACGAAGAACCAATCGCTCAGCCGGTTCAAATATTTCACGGCGACTACGTTGACGGGCTCCATATTGGACAGTTCGACCACCAGACGCTCGGCACGCCGCGACACCGTGCGACATACATGCAATTGCGCCGCCAGCCGGGTGCCGCCCGGCAGGATGAAACTGCGCAGTGGCTCCAGCCGTTCGTTCATGGAGTCGATCTCGGCTTCCAGCCGGTCGATCTGTGCCGGAGCGATCCGCAATGGCGGGTAATCCGCCTCGGCATCCTTTTCCATATCGGGACGGCACAGATCAGCGCCCAGATCGAACAGATCGTTCTGGATGCGCGCCAGCGCTAGTTCAACATCGCCATCAGCTTCAGTGCGGGCGACGCCGACAAAGGCGTTCAGTTCGTCCACCGTGCCATAGCCAGCCACACGGCCCGAGTATTTGGCGACCCGTTCGCCATTGCCAAGCGCGGTTTTTCCATCGTCGCCTGTGCGCGTGTAGATTTTGTTCAGAACAACCATTTATTGCCCTCCCTGTCCGCGCAGATAGACGTAGAGCACAATCAGCACCACGGCAATGAACTGAAACAGGATGCGCAGGCGCATCATCTTGTTGCTTTTGTGGGCCGCTTCGGTCCCACCTTTGCCAAAGTTTGCAATGCCCAAAGCCAAAACGACGACAACTGCCGCCATGGCCAAAAGCAAGACCAGCATGATCAGGTCCATGGAGCCCTCGTCCGCGTTTGTTTTCACGCCTCCATCTAGCGGGCGCAGCGGCAAAAGCGAATGGGTTTTTGTGTCTCAGCCCAATGACAGAATGCGATCTATGGTTTTTGT
Source organism: Ruegeria sp. N11 (assembly GCF_056531525.1). NCBI lineage: Bacteria > Pseudomonadati > Pseudomonadota > Alphaproteobacteria > Rhodobacterales > Roseobacteraceae > Ruegeria > Ruegeria sp. N11. The sequence continues at coordinate 4,934 of NZ_JBQFLX010000014.1, read as the reverse complement.
GGACAAAACCCGGCGCAGATACCCGGCGATGTAGGTGGGCGTGGTGACGTAATAGCGCGCGCGCGGTCTTTTCGCGCTCACGGCAATCGCGAGTTTGTCGGTCACGGCTGATGCGGGCAGTTCAAACCGGTCGGGGCCAGAAGATTCGTAGAGGCGCGTCAGCAGCGAAGTCTCGTATTTTTCCCGCAATGCCGAGTTTTCCCAGTCGATGAACCGTTCAAACACCGGGATCGAGTTTTCCCGAATCTTCGAAGTGATCGGCCCGGGTTCGATCAGGACGACCTTAATATCGGTATCCCTGAGCTCCAGCCGCAGGGTGTCGGTCAGACCCTCGATCGCGTATTTCGTCGCGACATACGCACCGCGCCAGGGGAACGCGACCAGTCCAAGCACCGATGAGCATTGTACTATACGACCGTGACCCTGACGCCGCATCACCGGGATGACCCGCCGGGTCAGCTCATGCCAGCCGAAAACATTGGATTCGAATATGACACGCAACCCATCCGTCGGCACGTCTTCTATCGCACCGGGCAATCCATGTGCACCATTGTTGAACAGTGCATCCAGTGTGCCGTCGGTCGCTTCGAGCACCTGTTCCAGGCCTGTTCGTATACTCTCCGCATCTGCATAATCGATTCGCGGACTGTCAAAGCCCTGTGCCCTCAGCCTGTCGCAGTCGCGCTGTTGGCGGCAGGCCGCGAAGACTCGCCAGCCGCGGGCGCGCATCCCATGAGCCGCATCCAGGCCAATACCGGAAGAGCAGCCTGTGATCAGAATGGATTTCTGCATGTCATCCCCGAGATGTTCTTTTGCCAAAAGCTATGGCGCGGTCCCGGTCAGGACAATGACATCGCTGTGTCAGTTTTCTGTTTTTCGGATCAGTGAGGCGGAAATCCATCCGATCTGTTGCCCGGGCAACACGCGCAGCCGCAGCCATCCGGTTCCCGAATCGCCAATCACTTCGACCTTCTGTCCGATCGAAACCTTGCCAACGACCGGATAGATCGTGCCGGGCCCATCGCGCATGTTGACGCGGGTGCCCGTAACTTCGCGGATGTCTTTTGCGGGCTCGGTGGGGGCAACGGTCTGCGTAACCCCGTCAGGCACCTCAGGTGTGATCTGACGCAGCGCTGCCGCGCCCTGATCCAGAGACGCCAGAGAGAATGTCGCGGCCTGATCGCCAAACAGGGACAGGTCTGAATTCAGCCCAACAGCAACCTGCGTCAGCTGTGCCTGAGTATCGACCTGAACAGGCGCTGGTTCAGGTTCCAGCTTTGGCTTCTCGGGTTCGACCGGCCTAATAGCGGCTTTTTTCACAAGGTCTTCCGCCGGGGCCGGGGCAATCTGCTTTGGTGCAGGTTTGGGAACTGACGCCACTTGCACAGGTTTTTCCGTGCGCAGGCCGCGCGGCTCGAAATCGGGGCCGCCGCTCATCACGTAGAAGCTCCATCCGAGCAGAGCAAAGGTAACAAGTATAAGGCGCGTCATGACGCAATCCCCCGGGTAATCGCAACAACAAACAGGCAGCATTCAATTGATGAAAGTTTAGCATAGCTTGGGGATTGAGTCGAAAGATGGGGGAAATCCGGGGCTTGCCTCCCCGTGTTGCAAAAAGCGCGACTTGTCCCCAGTAAATTGTGCCCTGCTTGCTTTACCACGCCGCGCTTGCGTCGTATCACATCATATATGAACGACACGATCGACGACCCCAACATGGAGACCCCCGGCAACGGGGGTGAGGTAGCCGAACCGCTGCGCCGCGCGATTGGCGAACGCTATCTGACCTATGCGCTGTCCACCATCATGCACCGGGCGCTGCCCGACGCGCGGGATGGGTTGAAACCGGTGCATCGGCGAATCCTCTATGCGATGAGAGAGCTGCGACTCAGCGCAACCGGAGGATTCAGGAAGTCGGCCAAGATTTCCGGCGATGTGATGGGCAACTATCACCCGCACGGGGACGCCGCGATTTACGACGCGATGGCGCGTCTGGCGCAGGACTTCAACGTCCGTTACCCGCTGGTCGACGGTCAGGGGAACTTTGGCAATATCGACGGCGACAACCCGGCGGCCTCGCGATACACCGAGGCGCGGATGACCATCGTGGCCGAGGCGCTGTTGGAAGGTCTGAACGAGGACGCCGTCGATTTTCGCGACAACTATGACGGCACGCTGACCGAACCAGTCGTGCTGCCCGCACAGTTTCCGAACCTGCTGGCCAACGGCTCCAGCGGTATCGCGGTGGGGATGGCGACCAATATCCCGCCGCACAATATCTCGGAACTCTGTGATGCCTGTCTGCATCTGATCAAAACGCCGGACGCGCGTGACGACACGCTGCTGAACTATGTTCCCGGCCCGGACTTCCCGACCGGCGGCGTGATTGTCGAGCCGCCAGAGAATATCGCACAGGCCTATCGCACCGGGCGCGGTTCGTTCCGTCTGCGCTGCAAGTTCGAGGTCGAGGATCTGGGGCGAGGTCAGTGGCAGATCGTTGTTACCGAGATCCCCTATCAGGTTCAGAAATCGAAACTGATCGAAAAGATCGCCGAACTGATCCAGACCAAGAAAATCCCGATCCTCGCGGATGTCCGCGACGAATCTGCCGATGACATTCGCCTGATCCTGGAACCACGCTCCAAGAACGTGGACCCCGAGGTGCTGATGGGGATGCTCTATCGCAACTCGGACCTTGAGGTGCGGTTCAGTCTGAACATGAACGTTCTGATCGACGGGGTGACGCCCAAGGTTTGCTCGATGAAGGAGGTGCTGCGCGCTTTCCTCGATCACCGGCAAGAAGTGCTGATCCGCCGCTCGCGTCACCGTCTTGGCAAGATCGACCACCGGTTGGAGGTGTTGGAGGGCTTTATCGTCGCGTTCCTCAACCTCGACCGCGTAATCGACATCATCCGCTACGATGACGACCCCAAAGCCGCGCTGATGCGCGAGGATTGGGGCATCGATCACGTCCGCGCGACCAACGAGGCCGACTATGTCTCGCCCAAGCCAGGTGAGGGCGAGCTGTCCGAGGTGCAGGTCGACGCCATCCTCAACATGCGCCTGCGCAGTTTGCGCCGTCTGGAAGAGATGGAGCTGGTGCGTGAGCGTGATGAATTGATGCTGGAGCGCGCCAACCTCGAAGACCTGCTGGCCGATGAGGGCCTGCAATGGGCCAAGATCGCCGAGCAGTTGAAAGAGACCAAGAAGACATTCGGCAAAGACTACGAAGGCGGCGCGCGTCGTACGCGGTTCGCCGAAGCGGGTCAGGTCGAGGAAGTGCCGCTTGAGGCGATGATCGACCGCGAGCCGATTACGGTCGTCTGCTCTCAGATGGGGTGGATTCGCGCCATGACCGGCCATATCGACCTGAAGCGTGAACTGAAGTTCAAGGACGGTGACGGCCCACGATTCATTTTCCACGCCGAAACGACCGATCGCCTGCTGGTGTTTGCCTCGAACGGGCGATTCTACACCGTCAGCGCCGCCAACTTGCCCGGCGGGCGCGGCATGGGCGAACCGCTGCGCCTGATGGTTGACCTGCCGAATGAGGCGCAGATCATCGACATTTTCATTCACAAGCCAGGCCGAAAGCTGCTTGTCGCATCGGGTGCGGGCAACGGCTTTATGGTGCCCGAGGATGATGTGCTGGCCCAGACCCGCAACGGCAAACAGGTGCTGAACGTCAAAGGCGATGAAACCGCGATGATCTGTAAACCGGTGGATGGGGATCACGTGGCCGTTGTGTCTCAGAACGGCAAGTTCCTTGTGTTCCCGACCGAAGACCTGCCCGAGATGACACGTGGCAAGGGCGTGCGCCTTCAGAAATACAACATGGCGCGCGGCCGCCAGGGCACGCTGGAGCTGGATGGCGGGTTGTCCGACATCACCACTTTCAACTGGGAAGAGGGCCTGAAGTGGTCGATGGGTGGTGACAAGACCCGGCACGAGGCCGATATGTCCCAGTGGCTGGCCAAACGTGCCAGCGTTGGTAAAAAACCTCCCTATGGCTTCCCGCGCGACTATAAATTCTCGTGATCAGGGCGCGCTTACGGGTGGATTTCTGCCGATACGACTTGGCACAGGCCGTATCGGTGCGCTAGATCAAAGAAAAACAGGCCTATCGAGACGAGAACATGTTGCGCATTCTGACCCTGATCACCGGATTGGCCCTGATGGCCGCCTGCACCCAGACGCAGGTTTATGAAGAGCCAGAATCGCTGGGCGAATTCAAGCTGCGGGTCAACTATGCCTTTGCCGAAAAGGCGGTGCAGGGCCCGGTGTCGCGGGATGCGACGCCTGATGAATGGACCGCAGCCATTCAGAACGCGGTCGACATTCGCCTGGGTCGCTACTCCGGTGCACAGGAATATGACATCGGTATCAGTCTGGAAGGCTATATGCTGGCGCCTCCGGGCATTCCCGTGATCTACAATCCCAAAAGCACGGCGATTGTTTTGGTAAACGTGTATGACGTGAACAAGAAAGAGTTTCTGGCCAAGGGCAAACAGTTTCAGGTTCTTGAGGACACGACCGGCGGAAGTGCCCTGAAAGGCTCGGGGCACGAGCGGACCAAAGAAGAGCAGATGAGCGGGCTTGCCCTAAAAGTCGCCGACCGGGTTGAGGAGTGGCTGGCCGAGGAACACAAGGACAACGGCTGGTTTGATCGGCGGCCCGATCTGATCCGGCCGCTCGAATCCGGGGATGTTACGCAAAATCCGGCATAAGGGGCCGCTTTTCCCTCAGGATGTGCTTGATTTTCCCCTTTGAACCAAATATCTCGCGCGCGCAGATGTAACCACGGGACCAAGGGTCCCCCAAATCGCAAAAGGGCGCCTGAGGAATGGCAAAGGAAAAGTTTGAGCGTACAAAACCGCACGTCAACATCGGCACGATTGGGCACGTTGACCACGGCAAGACGACGCTGACGGCGG